>JAYVIY010000203.1:0-10923 GCA_043769795.1 Pseudobdellovibrio sp.
AGCGACTCATGAGTGTGGTGCATGACTTCGAACTCAGTGGCAACAAGCACCAAATTTAAAGATACTGCCTTTTTGAAGAATTCAAATTCACTACCTCCATAGGTGATTTGCTCATCAAAATTTAAATTCTGAAACTTAGCTACCGATGACTTAATCGAAAAATTCCCACCCAATAAATACTGCGTGCTACCGGCATCAGCATCGCCACTGATCCCGGAAAAAAACCAGCGCATCTGAATCTCGTTATATATCCGGTCAAAAATTTCAACGGAATCAGGTAAGCAATAACCTCCGCCCACCGCAAAAACGCCGGGGTTTTTAATGTGAAAATCAATATGATGTTTCAAGAAAAAAACATCAGGTAACTGACAATCATCATCCAAAAATAGAATCACCTCACCGAGCGACTTGGCCAGACCGAGATTTCTAGCAAAATTAACTCCTTTTTCAGTGATAAAAAACAATTTCAAAAACTCATATTTAACAATCAACAGGCCCTTTAGCTCGGCAATCGACTCTTGTTTATCCATTCCGTTAACAACTACTAAGATCTCGACTGGGTCAGTTTCTGTTCTTTGCTTAAAAAGGGAGTCCAGTAATCTGTAAAGATTTTTCAGATTTCCGAGAGTCGGTATAACTATTGAAATTTTCATACCAAATTCTTCTTTATACGTTTTTTATACTGAAAAGATAAAAACCAATACGTCTTAAAAAATGGGTACATCAATGTGAGTTTTGTAAGACGGTACGAAAAAGTTGCCAAGTCATATAGACCGCCATAAATTTTATAGACGGAAATTAAAAACAAATGTTTCAAATGATATTTGAAAATATTCGCCATGTAACTCGACAGCCGGTAATATGAAAAATAGAGGATCCTGTAGTAGAAAAAATATAGTAATCGGTAGTATATAAAATTAGAAACCCGAGGAAAAAAAGAACATAATACCCGATAATACATAAAATAAAATACCCGATAATACATAAAATAAAATACTCGGTAATACATAAAATTAAACATATGAGAAAACATAAAATAGAAAATTCGGTAATAAATGAAATTAAAAATCACCTTAAGACTATAAAATGTATCGACAAAGACCCCATAGCCCTTAAATCCTGTCATTAAAAACAGATGTCGGATAGCAAATCCGATCCGAATCATTAAAACTCGCAACTCCCCGGTTAGAAAATAAGTAGTATAAAAAAGTTTTACTAAAGCTAAACGGACCAATCGGAACACAAATACGTTGAGCACAAAATGCACTGCAAGGAATAGCTCAACCAAACGACTTAAAACTCTGAGATTAGAATATTTTATCAGAATTGAAAATCGCTGCAATTCAATGATGGGGTTCATCACTACTTTCAAAAGGAAGAGAAGTAGCAGCGGCAACACAAATGTCTTTGTATCGGTTTTGTTTTTCTCGGCGTTAGGACTCAGCTTTTTGATATGAAAGACATTTGATGTTTTAAAGTCTCTTTTGACAGATTGAACACCTGAAAGCGCGGGAGTATCAGAAAATTCAGCAATCAGCGCGGCTTGCGGCACCAGACTCAATATGAAATTTTTAATATAAATTCGGTCAAACATCTTATGCGGCAGAATGTAGTACTTTTTATCAGGAGAGGCGTTTCTAAGAGCGTCTAAAGAGCTTTCAGACAAGTAACGGTAAATTAAAACAGCTTCTGAGTTTTCGGTTTCAATATCCAGCGAAAGTTTTTTTATGCTTTCGCGTCCGTAACGGGTTTCAAGCGCATAAAAACCAGAACGCGAGCTAGTTGCCGGTACGACTCTCAGAAGATTTAAACGCAAAAGCAGATGTTGTTTTACATCGAGTATTTCGCCATAGAAAACCAAACTGATTTCGTTCATGACATAAATAATACTCAGAGGGTTCACACTATGTAAATAGTATTTAATCCCTTGATAAGACTATCGTTTAATGAAATTATAATAGCCTATGGACAACTTGATCATTCCTAAGGACGCCTTTTCTCATGGACAGATCAGATCAAAATTGTGGCTTTCTGAAAACTTTGCCCGATGGTCTCAGAAGCACTTAGATTTTTCAGAATCTTTTGAATTGAACTGGTATGGCAGTTGGGTGGGCATAGGCCCTTTTTTAATGCTCGAAAATTGCAAATTAGACATTAAAAAACTCACCCTATTTGACTTAACTCCATCGCATCTGGAAATTTCAAAATTTGTTCTTGATTTCTGGCGCTGCGAATCACTTGAAATTGTCACAAAACAGATAGATGTAAATGAACATGAACCTGATTCAAAACCCAATCAGATATTTGTTAATTCTTCCTGTGAACATATGTCAGATTTGTGGATCAAGAAGCTACCGCAAAACTCTTATGTTCTGGCGCAGTCGACGAATATGGAGCACTCTGAACATATTAACCGTTCTCTCGACCTAAAGGATTTCGCATCCAAATACGCGGACAGCCTTCAAATTCTTGAGACAAATCAGATTGATTTTAACTATCCAGACAAAAGCTTTTCAAGATTTATGTTGTTCGGAATCAGGAAATGAAATATTTCGTTTATTTGCTCTTGCTCTGTTATGGCTTCTTTTACCATATCTCGTCTTCTGAATTCTGGACAGTTACAATTTCTAAAACCTGGCTAAATCCCGCGAATTTTGAATTTTCGCTTTTACAGAAACCGCTTTTTGGCATGTTTCTTTCTCTATTTCATCTGCTTCCTTTAGATGACGTCGGCCATCTTTACTTTGTAAAATTGATCTTTTCTATAATTGGAATTGCAAGTGTCGTGTATTATCTTAACGCTGTACTGATGATCGCAAAAATCAAACCTCCGGAGTCGGTGAAGGCACTACTGCTGGTTGTTCTTTTGATCTTATCCCCGGTACTTTTACACAATTTTTTCAGAATCCGAACCGATCAAGTGTCTCTACTGGTTTTTTCGCTGGGACTTTTGTTCAGCCAAAAAAAATATTATCTCAGGTCGCTGATTTGCTGGGCTCTGTTGCCTTTAATCAGCATTAAAGGTTTCATTTTTCTCATACCAGCTGGGTTCATTATGTATCCGGATCTAAGAGTCGTTTTAAAACGCTTATCAAAAATTCAAAAGATCTACCTATGGCTTTTTAGCCTTAGTATTTTTGTCTGGTTGATCGGCCTAAATATTAAATCTATTACCTATTTATTCGAAACTTTTGGTTCCATAGAGTTTCCCAACGTTTTTTTGCGAAATTATCTTTTCAATGAGTGCTTGTTAATTATTGGATCGACAGCGGTCGCGATCTCCGTGATCTGGAAAAATGATACAGAACTTAAGCCTTTCGCCTATGCTTCGGTCGCGTGCACGTTTCTGATTATTTCAATGCCTCAGTCTTATCCATACTACATAGCAAGCCTAGCTCCGATTGTTTATCTTCCGTTACTTGTAAAAATTTTGAAAAGTCACAGGCTATCCAATTTGGCTCGGATTAAAGCCGTTTCACTAACCGGCGTTCAAGTTTTGTTTTTAGTGGCTTCGTTTTTTTACTTAAAGCCCAGCCTATATATTTCAAATTTCGATCAACTGACTTACATTAGTAATGTCAGTCGTATAATTGATAAACACAACCTGAACTACGTAGATGGAACAGGAATTCTTCCGCGCCAGAATTTTATACCTTGTTATATTTCGCCGGACGATGAAATTTCAAATTTTATTTGCCGTCGATATTTGATCGAAAAAACTTCAGATATTGTAATTGCAACATCTCGACTGAACTATTTCGGTTCTGATTTATACAATAGTATCGAAAAGGATTACTCCCAGGTGATCCCGGGTCTTTGGATTAAAAATAATTTTAGATCTTTGATTGCAAATTATCAAACTGATCTGAAAGACCCGCTGGCTGCTGTTTTCTTATTCGGTTTTGAGTAAAATAAACTGGCCCCTTTAATTTTTTACTAATTCTTTTAAATATCCGGAATCACAGGAGTATTCCTAACGAATACGGTGCAGCTCTTGAAAAAGTCATTTGTACTCCATCCTCAAAAGAATTTCTTTTATAAATAGTGCGATTTTCGGATGGTACTTCTGATTTGCGTACGCAAATCAGAAGTCAGTAACGAAAGAAAAATTACATTTTAAGAAATTTTAGCAAGAGGCGCTAGTTTAAAAAAACTGAATTTCTAAACTATCTGCAATTAAAGGGACCAGTTATTGAGTAAAAATTACTAAAGAGATTTGTCTAAGCGCACGCAGTTCATGGTCATAATGTCTTGGGCCCCAGTGTAAGGTTGCGTATGAAAACCAAGGGCACAAGAATTTGCAGCTGCTGCTGACGGCGCCTGCTGGCACTTGAACCTAACTATGTAGGCTTTTCCCTCGACTGCGACGAATTTGGCATCCATGATGGCGGTAGAAAGCGACCATTCTCCTGCCACAGTCGAAGCTGAGGCAACTTGAACACCATCAGTACTATTCCATAATTGAGCAGTAAACCCCATAGTTCCAAAAGCTGGTACAGTTATGGTGCAGTGGACCGGTCCGCCCTGACCTGCATTAAATGTAACTGCTGTGCCCGCAATGCTTACCAAATTTTGCGAATCAATTCTTTGATTCCATGCCAGTGGATGGTTTTGAAAGGTACCATCAACTGTTCCGCATGTTCCAACGCCGTCGGTACCACAGTGAGTAATTAAACCATCACTTGCAATAAGTGATCCGGTCCTTTGCGCAGTTAAAGAAAAGGTAATGTTCGTATCAACCGCACTTCGCTTTACTGCAATATCATAACGACCATCAGTATTAGCTCCGTCATTCGTTACAGCCAAGTCACCCGTTTTAATTAGACCTCTGAATCGGTTCAAAATGCCTATTGTTCCCGGATTAAAAATTAATCGGCCGGTAATTTTTAGCTGTGGATTTGTGCAGGTGGCTGCAGCCCCCGGACACCAAATATTGTAAACTAGACGATAAGAAATCGGACAATTGTCATTACCGCCGCCAGCGGCCGCACTAAATGTTGTACAAGGACCACCGGATTCGGTAAATCCGTTCGTACCAACATCACCCCAAGTTAACAAGTCGGCTACAGTATTCGCAGCACTGTCCTTTAAAACAATCTTTACTGGAGTGCTGGCTCCGGTGTAAATCGCCGTACAAACTGTATTATTTTGCATACAGCTCAAACCCGCATTGACAGTCATGGTTTGAGTCCAACTTCCAGAATCTCGAATATTAGCTTCTAATTTTGTTTTTAAATCGCGTAAGGTACTGAGAAGCATAATTCTCTTACGCTCAGCAAACATGTTTTCCATCATCGTGGCTATACCAAGAGAGATGATAGAAGCTATGCCCGCGGCAACTAATACCTCAACTAAAGACAAACCTTTATTATTAAAAGTTTCCTTCAAAAATGGAAAGGGGTGTTTCAACATAGTACGTACTACCTCTAATCATTAGGATAAAAGCAATTACGCACTCATCGCAAGTTAATTATTACAATATCTTATTTTGATACTCAGATTCTGTGAAGTCATCCACAAGTATCGCATCAAACCGGACCTGATCAGCTTCAGATAAAAGCCTGAATTCTTCTTCGGAAATAATCTTTTTTGCCAAAGCATCGTCCCATGCTCCCCGACCTTTTTTCTTCGGAATAGAACCCGCCTTTATCGCTGCCCGTATTTTCTTTTCTGAGTTTTCAGCTTTGGTAACAACTATAAATGCATTTTCAAGCCGTGCGGTTTGATCTTCCTGAATGCGGGCTTTGATTTTATCAATTCCATGGGTGGATTCATTCATCCAGTAAATACCCTCCGTCATTCGATCTCGCTGAGCTACCGAATAGAGCATTGAATTTGAAATCAGGTGAGACCAACCATCAGTCGCTTGCGAACCGATTGAGTTGATGCGCGACCAGGCACCTAAAACTTCCTTGAATAACCATCTCAGTCCCGGAATCTTAAGATTGTCAAATAAGCCATCAAAACCCTTCTGAATTTCAGACATTGAATACTTAAGGAAAAACTGAAGGTACGGAAGATCTTCTTCACGCTGCCCTTCTTCATGAAAGCGTCGCAAAACCGCGGTCGACATATACATATGAGAGAAAATATCGGCAAATCGACCTGTTATTTTTTCTTTCATTTTAAGCTGACCACCCAAAGAGCCCATGGCAATATCAGCAAGAATTGCAAAAGTGGCTGAAGCCCAGTGAAGTCGACGATAGTGAATTTTAATTTTAGGATGGGTTCCAGCCGGCGCCGATTCCAAATATCCGCGAGTTAAGGACAAAAGTATTGAACGACAGGCGTTTCGAACGACGTGGCCTATGTGTCCCCAAAAGGCAGTATCAAATTTTTGGGCATCTCCGGATTCAATAGCACTGACTTCATCAAATGCGAATGGGTGGCAACGTAAAGCTCCCTGTCCGAATATGATTAATGTTCTTGTCATTATATTTGCGCCTTCAACGGTTATAGCGATGGGTGCTGCTACATATCCTTCAGCAATTAAATTGCGGTGTCCGAGAGAAATTCCGGCTCCTCCTAAAATATCCATCGCATCGTTAGTCACTTTGCGACCCATTTCAGTAGCCTGGTACTTCATCATGGCGGTCACAACTGGGGGTTTCAAACCTTTATCAAGCGCACCTAAAGTAAATCTTCGCATTGCTTCCATGGCGTATGTCGAAGCTCCGATACGTGCTAGCGGCTCTTCAACTCCTTCAAATTTTCCAATGCTGACTCCGAACTGCTTTCTGATCAACGCATGCGATGAAGCCGCCCTGTAAGCGATTTTTGCGCCTCCGGTGCACTGAGCCGGCAATGAAATACCTCGACCTGCAGCCAGACATTCCATCAGCATAGACCAACCTTGACCGCAACCGGCTTCTCCGCCAACCACAGCGTCTACCAATGGCACGACAACATCCGTTCCAGTCGTCGGACAATTGTAAAACGGAATCGACAACGGATCATGACGTCGCGAAACATCTACTCCTTTGGTGTTAGTCGGAATCAGCGCACAGGTGATTCCAATGTCTTCGCCTTTTCCTAATAAATTTTCAGGATCTTTAAGTCTGAAGGCCAAACCTAAAACAGTGGAAATGCCCGCTAAGGTAATCCAGCGCTTATTCCAATTGAGTTTAATATAAAGCTTACCGTCATCTCCGCGAAATATAACACCAGAAGAACTGATCGAACCTGCATCCGAACCCGCAAGTGGCTCAGTTAATCCGAAACACGGAATCTCAAGCCCCTTTGCCAAACGAGGCAACCAATGATTCTTTTGTTTTTCGGTTCCATAATGAATAAGTAATTCTGCAGGACCCAGTGAGTTCGGAACCATTACAGAAATTGAAGTAGAAAGTGAGCGCGAAGCCAGCTTCATGACTACTTCTGAGTGCGCCATTGCAGAAAAACCCATTCCGCCGTATTCTTTCGGAATAATCATTCCAAGAAAACCTTTATCTTTTACAAACTGCCAAACTTCATCAGGAAGATGCCGATTCTTCCAAGTCTTCCAAGGATTACTTAGTACACATAGTTCTTCTACTGGCCCGTTCATGAATGCGGTTTCTTCAGCTGTTAATTTTCCGTAAGGTTCTTTTAATATCTTTTCAAAATCCGGCTTTCCCGAAAAAAGATCTTTTTCAATCCAGACCACGCCGGCTTCCAAAGCCGTTCGCTCAGTTGCAGAAATCTGCGGAACAACTCCGAGTTTCTTCATGATGTTCATTACAAATTTTGAAACCAACAGAGTTCGAATCGGCTTAACGAGAAAAATAATCATTAAAGTAATATAGAGGGCAATAAAAATTGCCGGGGCGCCGAAGCCAAAGAGAATGATTAAACAGGCAATGGACCAAACAATCAGAGGGGCGCTGAAATAACCGAGAAACAGAAGCCCAAGTAAAGACCCTAAAAACCATAGTCCGAAATAGCCACCATTACAAAAAAAACCACTCAAGCCAGTCGATATATCCACAAGATGCTCCTTCAAAAAGTTATAACTCTTTAATTGGAGCACGAGGAACATCGACTTGCAAGTCGAGCAAAAACTCTAATTTGAATACTGAACTTCAACTCTGATTAGAGGTCAGCTCAGATCCAAAAAAAATTAAACCGGATTATTTAGTCCCAGTTGGAGCCGCGGGAGCAACTTCACCAGAAACTGGAGTCGCGTCGGCAGAAACCGGCGCAGCCATTTCAGCTTGCGGAGGAGGAGTGCTCACTTGTGGAACCGCAGCCTGCTGAGGCGCATTCTTTGAGCACGTGAAACCAGTTGCGAAACATAATGCCAGAACAGAGAGAACTAAAGTTTTGCTCATTGAAGATCCTTTTTTACACCTTTTTGAGGCGGTTAATTTGAAGCGCCGAAGGTCTCATAATTTTTACCGCTTGTTAACTATTTTTTTTGACATTTCGGACACCAGAAAGTGCTGCGCCCTGCTTGAAAAACACTCTTTATCAAAGTTAAGCACTTTACACAGGCTTCATTCTTCCGACCATAAACAAAGAAGTGATTTTGATAACTTCCCTTTTCGCCATAACTATTCCGATAATCTGAAATTGTCGAACCACCGGCTTCAATGGCTTGGCTTAAAACCAACTTAACCTCTGTAAAAATCAATTTGTAAGTGTCATAGCTCAGTTTTGAACAAGATTTCAGCGGATTAACACCTGTTCTGAAAAGCACTTCAGATGCGTAGATATTTCCGACTCCCACTAATAATTTCTGGTTCATCAGAGCTGTTTTTATTGGCGCCTTCAATACTTTAAATGCAGAAAATAGCGCTTCGTGATTAATTTTATCAAGCGGCTCAACACCTAAATTGTGAAATCGCATTTCAAGCTCTTCAGCCTTGATTGTTTCGATGAAACCGAAACGCCGAGGATCCTCAAAAACAAAAACATCGGAACCTATATAGAAAGCTAAGTGATCGTGTTTTCGGATTCCCCAGCCGTCTTTCTCGCGGCGCCACGCCCCGGTCATCCCTAAATGCGAAATGAGTATATGATCTTTAAACCTGAACAAAATATACTTTGCACGTCTTTCAATTCTGATGAGCGGACGATCGACGAGTTTTTTCAATTCAGCCTGTGGTATGACAAATCTGAGATCAGGTCGAAAGAATTTCCAACGGCGAATCCTTGAACCCGGCTCAATCATTTTAGAGAGATTACGGCAGACGATTTCAACTTCGGGTAGTTCCGGCATAGGCCTCCTAAAAGGAAGATAAAATTAATTTCCGCCGAAAACCGACTGGATAACCGGTTTCAATTTTTTCCATTCGCGATTTGCCTTAGTCTTATCTTTATTGAATTTTTCAACTCTTTCAAGCTCATGCGTGTAGTGAATCGTGTAGAGGTCGACTTCGCTTTTAAATTCATTTTCAACATTTTCAATATTTTTCAAAGTATCATCCACAAAAATGATCACTTTGAATTTGACCCCGGTTTTTTTCAAAACTGACTTCAGAATTTTACCTTTGTGCTGGCCAGAACCCATTATGATGCCATCCATGTAACTGATTTCACGGGGTTGCTCCAAGTCGCTCGGTAAAAATGTACTGGGATAGCCTCCATCGGGCCCGATTGCACTGCTTTTGAATTCAAGGCTGATCTCACTTAACTCATTCTCAACATCATTGCGAAGACTGCCACCTCGTGAGGTCAGAATTATACTCTTAATCTTCATTTGCTGAAAATCAGCAACTAATTTCGGCAATTGCGGCTCAACAACATGCATGCTACCTAACGCCGCAATTTTATAGTGCAGACCAAACAACTCACCTCTTGTTTTCGCAACACAATCTTTGGACTTTTTATCGCGGAGCAATTCAGATTGCCAGTTAAACCATTGATCGCTCCCGATGTCCTGATTCATGGCCATCAAAGTGTTATCAAAATCGTAAACAATCAGCATATTTTCGACGCCGACTTCGGCCTTTTTTTCTAAAACCAACTGAGTTAATTTATCAATTGTTTTAGTCGTAATTCTTTCGCTAGCTAAAGCGTAATTTGTGTAAAAAAATATCAAAACTATTGCATATTTCATAATTATGAGAATAGTCTTATCGAATGCAAAAACAACAAAATAGTTTTTCACATATCTTGTTCAGTATTTTGATTCCGGTTTTAATTTTGAACAAAGGTCATAAATATGGATTAGATGCGAAGCTTTCGGTGGTCGCAGCATTAAGTTTTCCTTTGTTTTTTACTCTTAAATCTCTCATTCAAACCAAGAAAATTGATTTTATTTCTTTACTCGGTTTATTTAATGTTCTTTTTTCCGGCGCACTTACTTTGCTCACACTTGGGGGAATTTGGTTTGCGCTTAAAGAAGCGGCTTTTCCGCTGCTTATTGGATGCTTTGTCCTCGGTTCAAGTTTCACTGGAAATCCTTTTTTTCAGAGTCTCTTTCTGAATCCAAAAACTTTCGATATTGAAAAAGTTGAAGCCAAACTTGACAATGCTGCAAAGAAGCAGGATTTTTTACTGCTGATGAAGTTTTTAACTAAGTTACTATCTGTTTCTTTTCTGATTAGCGCGCTTTTAAATTTCTTTCTTGCCCTGTACATTTTTACCCCTCTGGCAGATGCGTTAAGCGATATTCAAAAACAAGAGTTGCTTAATGAACAACTAAGTAAAATGACCCTTTATTCTTTAGGCGTTATTTTAGTGCCATCAATGCTGTTTCTTGGAGCTCTCTTGTTTTATTCTTTCAAAAAAATAAACGATCTCACCGGCCTATCAGCCGATGATTTATTAAAGAAGTAATTCGGTATTTCTTCGCTTAAAAGCCTTAAATTAAAAGTTGTAATCCGGTGGCGGCGGCGGAGGCGGCGGAATAGCCATTTCTCCTCCAAATGACGGATCATAAGGCACACCCGTATTCATGTTACTATCGTAAACCGGTGGCGGCGGTAATTCTTCGAAGCC
>JAYVIY010000204.1:0-1503 GCA_043769795.1 Pseudobdellovibrio sp.
TTTATTTGGCGCTGAAATGGCCGAAACTGAAAAAACTTTCTGATCAAGACACAAGCCTGACCATTGAGCGCTGGTCGCTTCACTTCTCAGTTGAAATAGCGAAGCACTTAAGTTAGTTTTGTCGAAGTTGGTTTCTCGCGGATCATTTTAGTTCCTGTGGCCGCTTCGATTTCAGCTACCAGCGGAATCTCATACTCAGTCGCGATTGACACCGCCACGCCATTTCGCCCGGCACGACCTGTGCGGCCAATTCGGTGAATATACGTATCTGTACTTGGTGGTAAATCAAAATTAATGACTAATTGCAGTCGGGCTATATCTAAACCCCTTGCTGCTACATCGGTGGCGACCAGAATTTGCAGTTTTCCGTCTCGAAACATTGAGGTGGCTTGTTCACGGTCGGCTTGTTGCAAATCGGCATGCAAAATTCGACTGCTAATATTTGCGTCTTTCAGCATTTTTCCGATTTCATTAACCGTCATTTTTGTCCGACAAAAAACCAGAGTGCAGTTTGATGGATGCTTTTTTAAAATTTTAATAAGAGTTACTAATTTTTCCGGTTTTTCAGCATTATAAACGAACTGTTGGATCATCGGCTTACTATTTTCAGGCTCTTTGATCGTAATTCGCTCAACATTTTTCTGATAACGCTCACTCAACTCGTCCATACTGGGCGGAAACGTAGCTGAAAAAAATAATGTTTGTCGATCTTTCGGTAATGCATCGATGATGGCTCTCATTTCTTCTGCGAAGCCCACTTCAAGTAAACGGTCGGCTTCATCTAAAATCAAAGTCTGCAGCTGAGTTACATCGATTAAACCACTTCTCAAATGCTCCAAGGTTCTACCCGGAGTTCCAATGATTAAATGAACCCCTTTCAGCAAGGTGTTTATCTGCGGCTGACTGGGCTGCCCACCAATTAACGCGACTGATCTTAAGTTTGTAAGATACTTTGAAAATTTTAAGCACTCTTTTGAAACTTGCTCGCACAGCTCTCGGGTTGGACACATAATTAAAATTTGCGGATGACTTTTGTTAAGATCAATTTTTTCTAAGGCAGGAATAACGAAGCCTGCGGTTTTTCCGCTGCCTGTTTTAGACTGCGCAATTAAATCGCGGCCTGCTCGAATTGCAGGAATGCATCGAGCCTGAATGTCTGTCATTTCAGTGAAGTTTAATTGCTTTAGCGCTCGCATGAGTGAATCTGAAAGGTTTAATGCTTTAAAAGTATTTGAATTCAAGCCAGAGTTTTTGCTAATATTGATCTTAGCTCCGATACTTCATTTGAAAGTTTAGCGTCTCTCGCCAAAGCAATGTTCAATCGGTTTTTAAAATCAATATCTTGTGAAGATTCGCTGAAAATTTCATTCAAGCGGCGAGCAAAATCTTTCAAACACTTTTCATCCGGAGGATTTTCTTTATCTGAAGTGCTTTCATCCATTTCAGCCATGACAGTAGAAATTTTTCGCAACCACTCGAAGTCAGGATGATTGAAGGCAAACT
>JAYVIY010000205.1:0-10838 GCA_043769795.1 Pseudobdellovibrio sp.
TCATTTGCTAATGCGCTGGGTGGAATGTTCGGCGGCGGTGGCGGTGGTAAAGGCGGAAAAGATTCGAAAAACGGAAATCTAAATTCGAAACAACAAGAAGCAATAAAACGAAAATTAGCTTCAGATAAGTTAGCTGGGGAAATTACTTCAGCCTCAGGAAAATCGAACTGGGAAAAAGTACACCAAACTTATTTAATTAAAGATAATTCATTATTAACAGGAAACTAATTTCTTGGGGGGACCAAATGATGCGATTTATTTTCTTAGGACTCGTCTTAATGGGCCAGTTTTCACTAGCTCAGACTTGCGGTGGGTACTCAATGGTAAATGCGGCAAATACACAATTGGTTGCTCCGACACCTCCGGCTTATGAAACTTGTGAAAGAAGAACAACCGACCAGGATGGAAATCAGGTAGTTACTATTGATCAGCTTTGCCAAGCAAGAAATCAAGAGAAAGAACGAACCTTTTCGTTTCAAACATCTTGTTTCAATCAGGCCACTCAGATGCAACAACAGGTTCAACAAGCGGCAGCCACGGCCGAACAGCAACGTCTTGCTACATTAGCTCAGCAAACTTCGGTAAAAGCTGCAGCCGAAACTGCAGAAGCCAAAAATAAAGAAGGCAGTCAGATTTATCAGTTGGCGGCAATTGGTTGTGGCGGAGCCGCAGCTTATTATGGAATGGCCTTTGGGGCCTCGTGCTCTGGCGGGGCAACATGTCAAATGGGGCTATTATATAAATCCTTAGCTTTTGCAGCGCTGGCAGTTTTGGCCAGCCAACAAGCCAGCAGTCACGATCAAGTGGCACATAGCGCGTGCGAGACGGCCGGAAAAGTTTCTTCTGCAGGCAGTGATTGTGGTGCGCAACCGACCCCTTATAATCCAGCTACTTTTCCGGCGACTACTGGACCTGGCGGCACAGGAACTGGTCCAGGTCCAGGTACAGGTACGATAGGTAGTATTTTTGATCCAAACGGAAAGTGCATCGGAAGCGCGGCTCAGTGCCAGGCAATTATTAAAAGTTTGCCACCTGGAACCAATATAAAAGAAGGAATCAAAAGCATAAATTCATTTGCCTCAAGCGGAAATAGGCCTTTCAAAGTTGATAAAGACGGTAATCTGATTACTAAAGACGGAAAAAAATATAACGCAAAAGATTTTGCCAGTGAACAAGCCATGGTTGCCGCGGGAATTTCGGCCGCCGATGCTAAATCAATAATGGGAGACTTAAATAAAGCGACCGGAGGATTTGACGCTAAAGCCGCTTTAGCAAAAGAAAATGCCAAAAAAGACGATGGTTCTTTGTTCGGCGACGGTGCTGCAGGAGGAGCCGGTGGTGGTAAAGGTGGTGCTCTCGGAGCAAACGGCAGCGCAGGAGCAGGTAAAGATATCGGTGGCGGAAAACGCGACCCTGCTTCAGCCGAAGGTCTGGCTAAAGAATTTAACGGAGATATGATCGGCGTGGCCGGTGATGACATATTTAAAATGATGAACCGCCGTTACAAACTTAAAACCTCACAAGATAACTTTATTGCTCCATAAGGGCCTAGTAATATTGCGCCGAAATTTAATTGCAGTCATACTTAACAAGTATGATTAGCAACGAAACCGAAAAATTTAAATGTCTAGGTATTATGAACGGCACCAGTATAGATGGTGCCGATTTTGTTTTAGTCGAGATCGATAAAAAGAATCTGTCGTGTCGACATCTGATGACCACCAGTTTTTCATTTCCAAAACAACTGAAGGCTCGGCTAGTGCTTGCGGCAACCCACAAAGTTTATGTTGATGAACTTGCGTTGCTGCACCATGAATTAGGCCGCTACTATGCGCAGTGTTTTAAGAAACTGAGTTCTGATTTTAAAGAAGTGCTCTTAATCGGCTTACACGGCCAAACAGTTTTTCACCGTGGCGCAGTGGCCACTTTGCAAATCGGCGAGCCTAGCTATTTATCGGTCGCAGCGAACGCGATCGTGGTTTCTGACTTCAGACCCGCAGATATTGCTCTTGGTGGGCAAGGTGCTCCAATTGCTACTTACTTTCACGTTCACAATTTTGGTCGCAAAAACAATACGATCAGTGTTCACAATTTAGGTGGAATCAGTAATTTGTCTCTAATAAAAAATAATCAAATACTTCAGGGTTTTGATACCGGTCCGGCAAATATGTTAATCGATTTAGCTGTTAAGATTCATACCAAAAATAGAAAACAATTCGACAAAGACGGAACTCTGGCTCGTAGCGGTTCTGCAGATGCAAAACTGATCAAAAAAATGTTGGCGCATCGTTTTTTTAAAAAAAGGCCGCCGAAGAGTTGTGGCCGAGAAGAATTCGGCGAAGTCTTCTACAATCAATTCAGAAAAGATCTTCATAAGCTCAAGATCAATGACAGATTGGCTACACTGACCGCATTTGTTGCTCAAAGTATTGCCGATTCGTATCAGAAGTTTTGTGTCGAACTTCCTAAGGAAATTATTTTTTGCGGAGGCGGAGCGAACAATGGCTTTCTGCTTCAAAAAATAAGCGAGTGTCTACCTGGCATTGTTATTAAGACAACACGAGATTACGGCTGGCCAGTTGAAAGTGTAGAGGGAGCGGCATTCGCATTCTTAGCTGCCGCTCGAGGATTGTCGCTTAATTCGAACCTACCAGAAAGTACCGGAGCTTCGCGCGGTACCAGTTTAGGAAAAGTAACTCAGGTTTAAAACTTCGCTATCAAAGAGTACTGAATTTTCAATAATCTTCAGACGATTAATCCTATTTATGTCGGCGCTTTTTGAGATCACGTTATAGCCTCGCAATTTATCCTGTGAAACCACAATTGAATCTGAAACCAGCGAAACGCCGCCCTCATTAAATACGATATGCGACGAATCAAAGTGATTAATAAAATCAAAAGTGCTTTTATTCAGCGACTTCAGAAGAGCCGTTGTCGCGTTAAAGTAATCTTTTGGGTTTCCGGTTTCGTACCATTTGCAATCAAGTTTAAAAACTTCGACTGATTTGTTGCTGAGTTCCTTGATAAGCACGTCGTAGAAAATATTTGACTCAATACCACTTGGAATTAGCGACAATATTCTTTTGTTGAGAAAAATAACTCCTATATAATGCCATGGCTTGAGACCGAGACTTTCACTGGGTTTAGTTTTAGCCGCCATAATGGTGCGGACCTTGTTATTGTCATTACACCAAATAGCGCCGAATTTTTCCCCGGCCTCGTGATGTTTCGTAACTACCAGGGTTGCAAGATTATTGTTGCGCAGATGCTGATTTTTTGCCTGTTCGATAAATTCTAAATTATCTGTAAAAAATACTTCGTCTGAATTCATCATCAAAATTGTTTCATCATCGTCAAACAATTCTGAAGCTTTCTTAAGTCCTCCGGCACTACCTAGAACTTTGCCTTCTTCGGGTGAGATTAAGAATTGATTTTTAATAAATTTTTGAGAATTAAAAAGAGTCTTTACCTGTTCAGGCAAATGAAAGGTGTTCGCTACGCATTTCGAGTTCGGCAAATTTTGCAAATATCGGAACTGATAGTAACCCAGCGGAACATTTAAAAACGGAATGCATGGCTTTGGCAATTTGTTTGTGAGTGGACGAAGACGCGTTCCCAGCCCTGCCGCCAGAAAAAAAACATTCACGGACTTATCTCAAAGTTTTTTTCAAGTGCACCGGCATCAGAAAGAATTTTATGAATGATATCGTACTCGGGAAAATGAGCCAGAGATTTTAAAACTCTTTTTAATGTTGGAGCTAAATATTTTAAATACCGTGTATCTCCTCTTTGATTCATAAAGCTTGCAAAACTTCCGCAGGCCTTAAAGCATCGCTGTAGGGACTGTAATTCATATATTTTAGAGAAATTTTCGTGACTAAACCCCGAGGTCTTCTTAATTCTTGAGTTATCCATGTAATAATTGATCAATTTTGCGGCGTAATCTTCGTTCATATCAACGTATGAATCTTTAAATAAACTGACCAGATCATATTGAGCGGGCCCTAGGCGGGCATCCTGAAAATCGATGATCACAACCTTATTTCGTTTGAGCATGACGTTTCGCGAATGAAAATCACGATGGCAGATCACCTTCGGTTGCTGGTCAAGCAGGCCACAGAAACTGTTGAAAGCCGCATCCAGTTCTTTAGCGACAGAATCGGTAAATTTAAAATTAAGCAGACCGAGTAATAAATTTTCTTTGGCGTAATTCATTTCCCACAAAAATTTTGCCGTATCGAATTTAGTGTTTGAAGCGGTCGATTTAAAATCTGAGTAGGTAGCCACGTCATGAATTTTGATTAACTCGTCGATTGTTTTTAAATAGAAGTCTTCAGAGTTTTCTTGCTTTGAAGATTCCCAGAATTTTCTTTCTAATGTAAGGTCGCCCAAATCTTCGAGCAGAAGTAAACCGAGAGATTCACCGATGGCTACAATTTCCGGCACCTGCACGTGACAATGAGAAAAATGCCGCTGTACACTTAAAAAAGGGTAATCAGCCTGACTGAAGGGCTCCCAAGACATCAGAACAAAGGTTTTTTCATCTTGGATTACTCGATGGTATCTTCGGGCCGAGGCATCTCCTGCGAGCTGAACGATTGCAAACTCCGGAGTGCCGATCTGTGCTGAAATCCAATTTTTAATATCCGGAGAAACAAGATCACCCATCAAAATATGCTGTCATTATTTTATTATAAACGCAAGAAACTCATTAGCTTAAAACAGCATCGAGTTGAAAGAACAGAAGCTCCAAGATTTCTGGACTGGTTTGCTGTGACAGTGGAACTCGGTCGATATCAAAGTAAAAACCCATCAGATCTTTTTTAAGACTTTCGGGCCAGTTCTCAAGTTCGATAGCATCTAGACTTAGACTTGACCCGACCAAGAACAGTGGACCATCTTCAGAGTTCAGCTCGAGATATTCTTGTAAAAGGCCTAGCGTAGCTTTTGAAAGTAACATAATGTCGGCGATATAAACTGTGACATCGTTTAAAGTTTTAATGTCTTCTTTTGAAGAAAGAGATGCAATTATATCGTCAAGATGAACAAAAAGATTTCTCTCAGTCATCTCGTGAATTTTAAAAGCGACCTTGTTACGGGTCAATTCAGTGTGAGATTTCAGCATAAGAATCTGCGAAAGAGTTTTTTTGCGGAATTGGTCATTCGGGTAAAGTGCCAAGACGCTTTTAGTATCTACCAATGATAGATTCTGAGCGTTTTGATTCATTAGATTGTCTTCTGATTGTTTAAGCTGAAGACTGTAAACCTTAGGCTCAACAAGAAACTTTATGAGATCGAGCACCTCGAGTTTTTGTTGTGAATCAAGTAACGAACCCCTGCGAACAATGACGTCTCCCAAGTTAAAGTTTTTTAGTTTTAACGGTATGACGAGATCATCGCCGCTCGAATAGAAATTTTCAGAATTGACGGTCTTTGAATTTTCGCTGATCAGCTTAATGGCCCGGTAGCTAAGATACTTTCCGTATTTTTCTTTTATAAGCTCGTTAGCTTTTATCCACGCTGAATCACTAGTTAAGTTAGTCACTGTTACCCCACACGACGACAGAAATTGTTCCCGCGACATGTAACTTCAAATCATATGCCAGCCTTTGACTCTATTTTGAGACTGAATCTGATTTTTTTCTGATTTTTTTTTCAGTCGCTTAAAGGCTTGAAATGAGTCAAAAATTTTAAATTCTAAAAAATTTAAGTCGGGTTTTTTGACAAAAAAAACCCCGAAAATTCTATTTTTCGGGGTCAGATCTATTAGACAATAATGTAAATTTTATCTTTTAGACTCTCGCGAGTTTTCGCTTATCAAGGCCATATTTTTCAACCTTCATAATAAGGCCGGCGCGACTGATTCCAAGTTCTTTGGCTAACTTGGATTTATTCCAACCGGTTCTTCGTAAACCTTCTTTAATCATTTCGCGTTCTAAATCCTCAAGGGCATCTTTTAGCTTACCATGTAAACGTGAGCCCTGAACTTTGCTTTTTTCGCTCAGTTCAAGAATTTTAGGCGAAAGAATTTCGTGGCTGATCTTTAGATCATCGCCGGTTAGAACGCAAAGTCGTTCCATTTCATTTTGTAGTTCCCGAACATTTCCAGGCCATGGATAATCATAAAGTTTTTCAACTGTACGCCCCATGAGTTGTTTTTTGGGTTTGTTCGTCGACTCAGCTGTTTTGGCTAGAAAATGCTCCACTAAAACTGAAATATCCTCTTTTCGCTCTCTAAGCGGGGGAACACGTATATTGATAACATTTAAGCGATAAAAGAGGTCTTCCCGAAAAGTGCCTTGCTCGACCATTTCTCTCAGGTTTCTGTTCGTTGCTGCAACGATTCTTACATCGACTTTTCTCATTTCGGTAGAACCTACCGGAGTGAAAGTTCCTTCCTGCAATACGCGAAGCAATTTCACTTGCATTTGGGGTGAGGTATCGCCTATTTCGTCTAAGAAAAATGTGCCGTTATCGGCCATTTCAAAAAGACCTTTTTTGTCTTTCAGCGCGCCTGTAAAAGATCCTTTTACGTGGCCGAATAATTCAGACTCAAGTAAATTATCATTGAAAGCCGAGCAGTTCTGAATGACGAAATTCTTATCTTTACGGTGTGAATTATAGTGAATTGATTTTGCAATCAACTCTTTACCGGTACCATTTTCACCCTGAACCATCACAGTTGAATCCGCAAATTTGATTTTATCCAGTAGAGCATAGAGCGACTGCATTGGCTTTGATTTACCGATCATATTGTCGTACTTAAATCGATTACCCAATTCTTTGTTCAGCTCGGAGATTCGATCTTCACGGCTTGAAATTTCAACATGTAAAGTTACGATTTCCTGTGCAACGAGTTCTACCAACTGGCAAAAATGCTGTCGGTTCGCTTGTTCGAGGTACTGAATTTTACCGAGCGATTTTTCAATAAGATCTGCAGAACAACCGAAGGCCGCTAATCGTTCCTTAACTTCAGAAATTCGATTCGAATCGACCGAGTCATTGAAGAAGCCGGTTGCAACTACTGTTCCGACAAAGTCGTTTTCAATCAAAATCGGAAATACGCAGACATCAAATCCGACAGCGTCCCATTTTTTGAAAACATATTGATTATTAGTCGTTCTGAATTCTTGGACCGTAGAAGAAACAAGCTCTGCAAGGCTCGCTTTTATTGCTTCTTTTTGAATTAAAGAACTGATGGCTGGGTTAATGAAAGCCACTTTTTCGCCGTCTAATCCCTTTAAGTGGCCGCGTTCATCTGTAAAGATGATGTCAACGCTCCACCATGAATGCAGAATTTGCTTTAACTTTTTGATGACATGAATGTGTTCAAAATCATTCCAATTGATCATTCGCGCTCCCTATTATTTTGTACTTCTGACACTGTTGTTATCGTCAACTTTATTGACAGACTTTAGAGATTGTCGAAAAAATAATAGACATGTCTCAACATGAGATCGAAATTTGGCCGGGAAAGCCCTCGAGGCGCCGACGTCTAAGACTTGATTTGCATTTCAAACAAGCGCGAGTACTCGCCCTTGGCAGCCAACAGCTCGCTGTGAGTGCCGCGTTCGACGATCTTACCCTTGCTGAGAACCAGAATAAGGTCAGCATTTTGTATTGTAGATAGTCGATGAGCAATAATGAATGTGGTTCGGCCTTTCATGAGTACTTCGAGCCCCTTTTGAACCTGTTCTTCACTGATTGAGTCGAGCGCGCTGGTGGCCTCGTCTAAAATAAGAATCGGGGCATCTTTAAGTAGGGCTCTGGCAATTCCGATGCGCTGTTTTTCTCCGCCGGAAAGTAGATTGCCCCTTTCTCCGGTTTGAGTCTGGTACTGGGCCGGCAGGCGCATAATAAAGTCATGGGCGTGAGCAGCCTTTGCTGAAAGCTCAATGGCTGCCGTATCATCAAGTTCTTTGCTGGCAAGAATATTATTTCGGATGCTATCAGAAAACAAAAAGACATCCTGCGAAACCAGGCCGATGTTTCTTCGAAGATCTGCCAGTTTAATCTCTTTGATATTTTTATTACCTATAAGTATTTCGCCCGACTGGGGTTCAAAAAAGCGGGCTAAAAGATTAGCAAGAGTTGATTTACCACTACCGCTTTCGCCAACAAAGGCAATGGCCTGGCCCTTTTGAACCTTCAAATTGAAATTGCTGATCAATTTTTCGTCCACATAGGAAAAATCAACATTTCGATATTCAATTGAAGCCCAATCTTTTGGAAAAGCCGTCGCCGTGGGCGACTCTTTGACTTCGCTATCTTCCTGCAAGAGTGAAAAAACTCTCGCCGCGGCCACTCGGGTTTCCTGAATTCTGACATAGGCTTCCTGAAACTTCTTTAAAGGTTCATTGGTCATCATCAGTGCGGTGATAAAGCCCATCATCGAGCCCGTAGTTGCCTTGCCTTCAGAAATCTTAAGCGAAAAATAGTAAACCACCGCCAAAATTAAAAAAGTGGCGATAAATTCATTGATCGGGCCCATTGATTCAATCAGCGAGTGCACTTTTTTTCTCATGCCGACAAATTCTGCACCTTGCTGCACGAGGCGTTTTTCCATACGGTCTTCTAAGTTAAATGCCTGGATGGTTCTGACACCGTCGAGGGTTTCTTTTAAAGTAGATGTCATTTTTTCAAGCTGTTCAATTCCGACAATGGAATACTTCCGGATTCCTTTTGAAATGAGCTTCAGGGTAAATAATAAAATCGGAGTGATTAATAAAATATATGTCGTCAGTGTGACATCAAGGTAAAAAAGAGCTCCGATAAGCGAAACAAACAAAAGCGGCGCGCTGAAAAAATCTGCAAATAATCTTAGGCCATCATGAATAATTCGAATGTCATTCATAGCTCGGCTGATCAAACCACCCGACCCCGCAGCATAGGTGTTGTGAAACTTAAGATTGAGCCTCATAAACTTGGCCTGTAACTTCTGTCGCAGCACCTGCGAAACATTTTCGGCCGCCAGGTTCATCAGGTAGATATGAAAATACCGGCTTATTCCGATTGTAATAGCGAGAACAGCGCCTATCCAGGCCAGAGATCTCAGGCTTTCCGGATTGGTTTCGGCTGCATTAAACATCTGCTTATTAAAAATTGAGATATAGCTTTTACATGCCGCGCCGAGTATTCCGGTAACCGCAACCACGAACAAATATTTTTTAAATACTAAAAGTTCTTTTAAGGTCGATTTTAATTCACTCGGCATTTCTACATTCCTACATATTTTCTTAAATATTGGCCTGTTAAACTCTTTTTACTCGCAATCAATTGCTCAACAGTACCGGCCACGACCACATAGCCGCCATTTTTGCCTGCTTCAGGACCCATATCAATAACATAATCTGAATTTTTGATAACATCTAAGTTGTGCTCCACCACAATGACTGAACCACCGGCTTCAATCAGTTTATGCAAAACCTTCATCAGCAACTCAACTTCCCTGAAATGTAGCCCTGTCGTGGGCTCGTCAAGAATGTAAAGTGTAGCCTTTTGAGTTACCTGCGATAACTCCCGGGCAATTTTTAAACGCTGAGACTCTCCGCCGCTGAGCGAGTTAGCCGGTTGCCCTAAGGTTAAATAATCAAGTCCGACTTCTTTTAAAACTGAAAGCGGTTTGCGGATATTTGGGTGAGCCACGAAAAAATTCATCGCTTCGGCGACTGTCATTGATAATATCTGATAAACATTTTTGTTGTTAAACTGCACCTCAAGAATTTCAGCACGATATTTTTTACCGTCGCAGACATCACAAGGCAGAATTACATTATCCATAAACTGCATGTCAATTTCTTCGTAACCCGTACCTTTGCAGGCTGGACAGCGCCCTCCATCGACATTTAAGCTGAAGGTCCCAGGGGTATAACCGCGCTGTTGCGATTCTGAAGTTGACGCCATAATTGTCCGAATTGCATCGAAAGCTTTTAAATAGGTAATCGGTGAGCTTCGAGCTGACTTTCCGATCGGTGACTGATCGATCAGAAGAACGTTTTTAATATTTTCTGCACCGACGAGTTTTGTAAACTCCTGAACCGGTTCATACTCTAAATCAAGTTTTCGGGCTAAAGCAGGATAAAGTGTTTTACTAACCAAAGTGGATTTACCTGAGCCACTGACACCGCTAATTACAACCAGCCGATTTAAAGGAAACTCAACATCGATATTTTTTAGGTTGTGACCACGACACCCGCGGAGTTCTAGTTTGTAACGATAGTTTTCTATTTCAACGGGCCTGCTGGCTCGCAGTGGAGTCCATTTTTGCGGCTTGAGATATGAAGCCGTTACCGAGTCTTTCGAATCATAAAAGTTTTTTGTAGGCCCTGCATAGACCACATTGCCGCCCAGAAATCCTGACCCCGGGCCCATTTCAATAATGTGTTCAGAACTTCTGATCACGTCATGATCATGCTCAACGATGACGAGAGTGTTTCCAAGATCTTTTAAGTCTTTTAAAATCGAAATCAATCTTTCGTTATCGCGAGGATGGAGGCCCACTGTGGGCTCATCTAAAACATACAGCGCCTGTGACAAACCCATTCCTAACTGATTGGCTAAAACAAGCCGCTGATATTCGCCGCCGGAAAGAGTACGCGTTTCACGGTCGAGAGTCAGATAGTTCACTCCGACCCGCATCAGAAAATTAAGCCTGGCGCGTATTTGTTTTAAAACTTCGCCGGCAATTTCAACCTCATGTGGAGTCAGACTTATTTTTTCAAAAAAGTGCGCAAGGTCTTCTATGGTTTTGTCAGTCAGTTGAGAAATCGTTTTTTTAGTAATAAAAATCGTTTGAACTTCTTTTCTTAATCTTGAACCTTTGCACTCAGGGCATAGGC
>JAYVIY010000206.1:0-4151 GCA_043769795.1 Pseudobdellovibrio sp.
GCAAGAATAATTAGAGACTGCCACTGTTTAAGTCCACATGAGATTTCATAGCAAATGATAGGTGACTTTACTAGGGCTATTATCATACAAGAAACAGGTCGTTTCGACCTTGCCCAGGTGGTGAAATTGGTAGACACGCAGGTCTCAGAAGCCTGTTTCCGAAAGGATGTGCTGGTTCAAGTCCAGTCCCGGGCACCATTCTTAAAAGCTTCAATAATATCAGAATGATACAAAATTGACCGATTCATCGACTAGAACCACTTTGACGCTTTCTTCCAAGTTGTCATTTCGTGGTACATTGTAGTACACTTGTAGTAGATGAAGTTCGAATGGGATCCGGAAAAAGAAAAGACTAATCAGAAAAAGCACGGTGTCTCATTCCACGAGGCTAAAGAAGCCATGACTTGTGAGCTCGTGGTTGTTCTTAAAGAGGATTCTGATTCGGGCGAAGAGCGATATGTCTACTTGGGCATGTGTAAGAAGCTAAATATTCTCGTCGTGGTAGTTGCCTACCCCGATGAGCAAATCACGAGAATCATTTCCGCTCGCAAAGCAAACAAAAGGGAGAGAAAATTCTATGAAGCGCAATTATGATTTTTCAAAGGCAGCTGTCATCAAAGGTTCTATCAAATCTAAGTCTCAGGTCGACAATGCACTGAAGGAGCAAAAAACTCTGACTTCAATCCGACTTGATAGCGAAATCATAACTATAGCCAAACAAAAAGCCCAGGATGAGGGCGTTGGCTACCTAACTTGGCTCAATAAGAAATTAAGAAGTGCTGTCCTTGGTGAAGAAGACTTAGAAGACCGCGTAAAGAAACTCGAAAAAGCTGTCTTCAAAAAGAAAGCCCTTTAGCCTTTTTAGTTTTTGCGGACGAAAGCTTCGGAGGAACCAATCTCGATGGCTGCTTTGCTGGGCGAACCGTACCTTAAAATCAAATCCCGCAGATCTCGAGCCAGCAAGCCCTTCGACTCGGCAACTTCATCGACCTCGACCTCAAGCAGAATCGACTTCGCGCCTGAAAGTGGTTCTTCTACTTCGGGGTCTTGCGCACCAAATTGGCAAGTATTCGAACCACTATGCCGACTGCATTAAACTGCTCGGACCCAGCAAGTAGCAATCAGCCCGAGATCCATTGAGTTTTGTTCGGATTACGAAGTTGAAATCGGAAATTACCCCCGTTAAGCTTAACCAAATTAAGGGGCAAAAAATGGACATAATTTTTAAACTCGTGAGCTTTTGTTTTTTTATTGGGAGCGTTGCGCTTGGTGCAGAAAATATTGCCGGCAATGAATCAAAAAAAGCACTTTATAGCGTTGGATTGTTTGCTTCACCTGGAACTACAACCAATTCTGCTATGCCAACTATTCAGGGTTTTCAAATTTCTAAAAAATCTGAATTTTACGATTTCTACCTCGAATTGGCGTTCGGAAAATATAAAAATGACACAATGTTCACCAATACAGTAGTAAGTAGAGAAAAAACTGACCAGAAATCAAAAGGCATTTATGCCGCAGGATTGAGGGGGCTGTTTCTAGATTATGCTGTTTGGGATTTAGCAATTGGGATCAACCAATTTTCCTACTCAAATTCAGGAACCGACAACACGTGTTGTGTACCAAAGGATTACGAAAGATCCTATGATTTCTCGGGGGCATTTATTCGACCGAGTATTGGACTTGAGTATAATTTTTCTTCTTGGGTTTTTGGATTGCGAATATTTTCATGGATGGAGTACTTTTCCAAATCAGTTTCAAATAAAGTCGACGATAAAGCACTCAATCCGTATATTACCACAACTCTGGATGCTGCAGATAAGGATAATATCCAATCATCGCATCTCTTTCCACCGCATATTTATATAAACTATACTTTTTAATAATCTAAAACCACTTCTTTTTTCCGAATCCGTAAAATTGATTTTAAGTTTTTCACAAGAGGTCGGCATAACGATTTTCACCTTTAATCGGTTTTAATCTTGATTTATTTTTGGTCAGCAACTCATTAGCCCAGTTGCTACAGTTTTTTTATTATCTCCAGTTTTTTTCTTCAAAGTGAGGCTGTGGAGAGCTGCACCTAGCGATACTCTTCGAGCCGACAGTGGAAAAAATCCGCAATATGATTTTGCACAGAAATATTATTGAAGCAGTTGAGACCAAAGTTGGAAAAATAGAACTTTGAATTCTTAAAAAACAAGCAGGGGTAAATTCCGAACAACCAAGGATCATTTTACCCTATTTTGTTGTAGAGCCCAATGTAGGAACCCATGGTTCCTGTTTTGCAATTGCTAGCCTCATGAAAAAAATAAACAAAAATTCTTTTTACATTTTCAGAATTCTGTACGGACTATTTTTGGTCGTAGCTTTGATGGCCTGCAACAAGAGTGTTAACGTTTCCGAAGTTCCGGTGCCAGATCCGGGAGTGCCAAGCACCGAATTGGATATAGATAAATTAAATGGAATGTGTGTGCAGGTGTTTTACGACAACAGCACGGACCCGGCATTTCAGTTCGGAAGACAGCACTCACTGATGCTGTTGAATCTTCTGGGACACTTTCCCGAGTATCAACAGATCCTAGGGCCCATAGAGAAGTATAAAAAAGGAAATCTCGAAAGATGCCGCGCTTCGTTTTATATAGGTACGGTTTTTGGAAATAAACTGCCGCCGGAATTCATCAGCGATTACAAGACGACATCCCGCCAGGTAGCCTGGATGGGATACAATTTCTGGCAGTTAGGTCCCGATTTTGAAAAGACCTTCGGCTACAGAGACTATGTATTCACAACTTTAGATTACACCAACCGAACTGCAGACGGAAAACCCAGCTACTTTCGCGATGTTCTTTATAAAGGAGAGACCTTCTTTAAGATAAGCGTCTGGAGCCCATCCGCAACCCCCGCAGCACCCACTCCCGCGCCGGACCAGACGCTTTTAGCTGCGTTTGAAGTGGCAAAATTAACTAATAAAGTCTCTGACGCATCGGTCGTGCTGGCGCAGACAAAACATTCGTTTACCAACGAGGTTATACCTTGGGCGCTGAAGTCGGGTAACAAGTTTTATATTAGCGAATCTCCATTTTCTTTTATGCACGAAGCAGATAGATATTTTGTGTTCGCGGATTTGCTTTTCGATATCCTGAATGTCGAGCCTAAACACAACGCTAAAAATGCGCTGCTTCGAATAGAAGACATTCATGCCATGGTCGATTTGAAGTATTTGGATGAAGCAATTACGATTCTTAAACGAAACATGGTCACTCCGCACATTATGATAGTACCCATTTTCCGTGATCCGTTATTTTCGATTTCACGAGAAGGTGACACGCGCATAGAAATCCGCATGGAGGATGTTCCACAGTTTAGCGCACTTATTGAACGTTATAAATCAGAAGGCAGCGTATTTATCTGGCATGGAATTACTCATCAGTATCAGAATATTAAGAATCCATTTACAGGTGCCAGTGGCGATGATTACGAGTTCTGGGATTCAACAAAAACCTTGCCGATTGCCGAGGACAGCGCCAGTTACGTGCTCGATAAATTTGAAAATGGTTTCAACTCACTTAAAAAATTTGGAATTGCTCCCAAAGTTTGGGTTACACCGCACTATCACGGATCGGCGCTTGATAACGTGATGTTTGGGGAATTATTTAGTTGGATCATAGGCCGCGGGGTTTATTCAGATGCCGCCATCACCGGTCTTAAAAAGCCGGATCCAACAAAGCCCCTGCACTTTGACGAAAACACAGAGGCCTCAGCCCAAAACCGGCGCGATTTTTTTGCCGGTCTGAGTGTCGTAGCTCCCGCTGCACAGAGGCAATTCGGACAATTCTATCCCTACGAAATTTACGGGAATATTTATGGCCAGAGCGTCGTTCCGGAAAATCTCGGTAACGTGCAGCCTTTTCTTAGTAACCAGGTGGTTGCAACAAGAAATGTCGCCCGCATATTGGAAGACGCAAAGAGAAATCTGGTGTTACGCGATGTCTGGGCTTCTGTGTTTTATCATCCATTTTTACTCGATGGGAACCTGAATCCCGAAAACAAGGATGCAACCAAACCGAAAGATCTTGAAAGACTTGTAATCGGCTTAAAAGCACTCGGTTACAAGTTCGTCAATCTTGATAACTATGTCGCAAGTACAAAGATAA
>JAYVIY010000207.1:0-4149 GCA_043769795.1 Pseudobdellovibrio sp.
GCAGCTGAGAAACCGCTAAGGCGATGTTGTTCGGAGTTGGCTCACGATGAAAATAACCGTTTCCGTAAATTTCCGGAGACTCGACGACCTTACAATCAAGTTTACTTTTTAGCTTAATACCGAAATTCTTCCAGTGAAAGCGACTTCGCGAAAGCCCTCGTATTAAAATCCATCTCTTTGGAGCTGGTTTAGCTTCATTCATAATACTTCTGCCTTGCCTTTGTAATTATTAAATCCGAGTGGCCCAAATCCTGATTGGTCCAGGTCGAATTTGAATAAAGCGCGTGTAATATAAAATCAAAGAAAGGCCGATGTCGCCTTAGTGTGCGTTTAATTCGATGCTCTTTGATCGGATTGAACATTCCCGTCTTTGAAAAAATCTGCAATGGATTTTTTTTCACCCAGAGCCATGACCCCATTTCAAGAGTCAATGGAATATAAATTTGCGATTCATTTTTCAAATTTAAGTAGCAGTAATCCCAGATATCACCGTGCGTAAGATAATTTTTCGACTGAGGTTCGATTTTATAAATGTGATGCGGTTGCGACTTTTCAAAGAGTTCAAAAAGCAAGAACATCTCAGTTAAATTCGGAAATTCTTTTCTGCTGTTTGCAAACGGAAACCATAACTGATCTTTAAAGCCGAAACCCGAATGAATATCTAGCGATATCACACAAGTCGAATTCTTCAGCAGTTTCTCAATAACTGAACAAACGAATTGAGTTTCTGCTTCGATTTTCTCGCCCCGGTACCAAGGTAGGCGATTTGAGATTTTATGTCCGCCAAGGAGAAATGGAACTTTTTCCGTAGATTCAATGGGCGCATTTCTCATAAGATCTACGCCATTTGCATTAGAACGAGTCGTTTCATTGTAACCAGTCGGATTAACCAAGGGTATAAATATCACCTGAATTTTTTCGAGCATCTCGATAAGTATCAGATCCCATTGCAGGCGCTGGTAAAAACTTTCAAGAAGCGAAACCGCCAATTGAGTGCCGATTCTTTCAAGACCATGAACCCCGCCGATAATCACCAATGCCGGGCCCTTTTCATTACCAAATTGAACAGAAACCAATGGATAGTCACGATACTTACCGCGAACGGAACCGTGGTTCTTAACACGACCGAGGTCGGCGTAAACATCAAAATTATTTTGAAATTCATCCAATTTGGTTTTTACTCCAGGGTACTATCTTAGCTTGTAGTAATACCTTGTCAATTGAGGCTGTGAGTGACAACTGTCAGGCGTAACAGCCTGCTCAACTGAAATTTCCTGGTAGGCAATGTTTCCTGATCCGTAATTGTCCACTTGGCCCGATACAAGAAGACTCAGTGACTCGCCTTCACCGCAACCTGATTGCCAGTCTGAATAAAATTCACCTTTTGATCTGAAAGTATACCCGTCTTCATTTTTACGCGCTAGATAGGAAATTTTCAAATTCATAAAGAGTTCAGAATACATGGGAAAAAAACTATAGATCGAAATTTGATTTTTATCGAAATCCACGTTCAGAGATTCAAAACATATTTCTGTCGGTAGCGTCCTTGGCAAATAGGCACCTTGGCTGATTTCTATTGCGTAGCAGACCTGGTTTTGCATATGATCTTCGGCCCCGGCGATTGCAGATAGAGCAGTCAGGTTTGAAAGTATTAAAATGGCAAAAGCGATTTTTTTCATATTTTATTCCTTTGTCGGTGTTAATGGGTTTCTAGCATGACTAAAAATTTATGTCTGTTAGGTTTTCATTAAGATTCACTTGCTGCTGCTGCAAATCCGTACTACAAGCGAGCCTTTATATCCGGAGACTTTGATATGATTAATGTAATCCTGAGCTGTGCGGTATTTCTAACCTGCATCAAGGTTTCTGCAAAGGTTTCTGCGCAAGAACTCAATATTCTCAGCTATGGCAGCATCGGAAGCACACTGTCAGGCGAAGTGCTTTTGTTAATCGAAAATGTCATTCAAAATAAGCAAAATAATATTCAACTGGTAGAAATAAAAAAAGGTCTGGCCTTTGCAAAAAATTCAACTTATTTACTTACCGGAAGCGACAAATCAGATGATTACATGGACCGGATTCTAAAAACAGAGAAAATGAGCAAGAACCAATTCATCGCCTTTGAAAGCGATCGTTCGATATTGCTGGTGCCACACGATGCCCCTGCAGAATTTATCAATCTTATAAAAGCAAAGAAAAACACTCATATGAACTATCAGAACGACACCCGGTTCTGGAATGACTTGCGTTGGAGCGATGTAACCGGAGGCCACTTTGATCAGTCAGGCCTGGCTTATTTTGATTTCAAACGAAAAGAATGGGCAAAAAATACGAGTTGGGACAATTCATTTTATTTTGAATACCGGCTAACCCTGAACGAAATGACTTTTACCGTCACGATACTTCCGAAATCATTCGGCGGCCTTCCCCGAATCATGACGGTTTTAAAAAATGAACAAAAAAATAGTCCTCTCATTTTTGCAACCGGAGACATTACTCCGGACCTTTCCGATCCGGATAATTCAGAAGTTCACAGTTTTGAAGAACTCAGTCGGTTTCCCAATCAATTTGTATCCGCTTCATTTGCTGACTTGAATGGCTTTGATAGCGTTTATTCAGAATACAAAAAAAAATGGCCGTCGGACCCGCCCATAGAATTTCTATCTGCCAACATTTGTGAAAAAAATGAGAACGTGTGCACGTATGTTTATAAGCCTTTCAAAATAGTAAATCACGGCGGACGCAAAATTGCGATCATTGGTCTTACATCCCCCGGAGAACAGGTGCTGCTTGATAAATATTCTGCAAAATATGACCGGCTTAAAAAATACGTAATTAAAGATCCCGCATCTATTCTGACAAAAGAAATTTTGCCGAAAGTAAAATCCCTTGCCGACTTCGTCATTTTAGTCACCAACATGACGCCGGAAGAATACACGAAGCTTGCGCCGAAAATATTGGGCGTAGACTTGGTTATAAAAAGACATAATCGTTTATACAGCTGGAATCAGTCTGATACCTTGGTTTTTAAAAATTACAGTGCCCGTTACCCGCAATACCCCCTGCTAGAAGTAAAAGCCAATGAACTGACGATCAATAAAATTCGCATCTCTCAAAAAAAGAATAAGCTGACTTTAAAGTACCACAACATTCCACTTGATCAAACGGTCAGTAGCGACACTCATTATCGCGATCACTGGCTCTCGATGGCGATCTTCACCGGTAGCGATATCGTTTTACCGGATCACAAAAAACTCTATCCGAACGACACCAACAAACTCATCGTTTCTGAAGAGGAATTCGGGCAACTGGCCGCCGAGCTCATGCGCAGCGAGCTCACTGCTGAAGTAGGCCTTTTTAATATACAAAAGCAGCGCTCAAATGTTATCGGCGAACAAGACTCTTCAGTCATACGCACCTGGATTTTGCCGGAAGAACAACTTCAGGTGGTGATGATGCGAGGTGAAAGCCTTAAGGCAATTATTCAGCAAAACAAAAACAACAAAACAGATACCTTTAAATTAGCAATTTCCGGGGTGGATACCAGTGGTAGCATCGCCGGTTTGCCGATACAAAATTCTGAAATTTATAAGGTCGTCACCTCAAATACGGTCAGTTCAAACTTGACTGCCTTTCCGGCATTTTCTCAGGCGCTTTCGATCACCAAATCATTCGTTGTCAACGAGGGTACCTATATTGACGAACCTCAAGGGCATGAGATTCCGTTGGTGGATTTTTTAGTGGAATCTCTCAGAAAGAAATGGAAATTAGTAAGTCAACTTGAAGAATCAAAAAGAAATGCGCTCTACCGCGATCTTTACGAAGGCACCCCCTCGCTGTCGCAATATGGGTACTGGGTGCATGAAATAAAAGGTTTGCGTTTGGAATACTCTGCGTTTTCAACGTCGGATGTTAAGCCTTTCAGCGCGGTTCAGGATAATCGATTGCAATCCGCCGACTTGCAGAATATTTCAAGCAATCTATCTTACGTGGCTACCTATCGTAAAAGACCCTACATCAGCGAGCTCGGCTTAAAAGCCCAATACGATAAACAGCAAATTAAACCCAGCAATTCGCCAGCAATTGACAACGTACTCGCTGATGACTTGGTGGGTTTTGCCAACATCGGACTGCCAATCTACAAAATCG
>JAYVIY010000208.1:0-10803 GCA_043769795.1 Pseudobdellovibrio sp.
AATCCGATTTTGGCTTTTAAGTTATCATCAATTGTCTTTTCGCTTCGACAAACGAGAAAATCCGGCTGGAGGCCGATTTCACGCAGTTCTTTGACCGAGTGCTGAGTCGGTTTGCTCTTGAGCTCGCCGGCAACAGCAATGTAAGGCACATAGGTCACGTGCACCAACGCCGTATTACCCGGCCCCAAATCAAGTCGCATCTGTCTTAGGGCTTCAAAGAAAGGTTGCGCTTCAATGTCGCCAACCGTTCCGCCGATTTCAACAATTGCTATCTCGCAACCTTGAGCCGCTTCGTAAATCCGAGATTTAATTTCATCTGTAATATGCGGGATAACCTGCACCGTTCCGCCGAGATAATCGCCTTTGCGTTCGCGAGCGATCACCGTGTCGTATATTTGTCCGGCGCTGACTGAATTAGATCTTTGTAAAATACTGTTTGTGAATCTTTCATAGTGGCCTAAATCGAGATCAGTTTCAGCGCCATCATCTGTCACATAGACTTCACCATGTTGAAGAGGCGACATTGTTCCCGGGTCGACATTCAAATAGGGATCAAACTTCATGATTGTTACCTTAAAGCCACGCGCTTCCAGTAACGAACCGAGACTGGCCGCCGTAAGTCCTTTTCCGATGGAAGAAACTACGCCACCAGTTACAAATATAAATTTCTGCTTAAGACGGCTCTTAGACACTTTTTTTTCAATTGGTTTTGACATGAAAACAACAATAACAGTTACTTTAACAAAGCTTCAAGCTTTTGAAGGTCTTCGGGAGTATCAACACCGTATGTCGGTTTATCTACTTTAAGCACTTTGATTTTGGCTCCGAGATAGAGTGCTCTCAATTGCTCTAAACTTTCCGCCTTTTCAATATGCGACTGCGGTGTTGTGCAAAATTTTTGCAAAAACCCTCTTGAAAAACCATAAAGCCCTATGTGTTTGAGCGTAGCAGGTATAGGCAAGCGACTAAAATAAACAGCATCGCCATTAATATTTGTGATTACTTTAACGGCATTTTTGTTTTGCATGTCTTCAGGAGGAAGCGCATGCGCCAGAGTTGCCATTTCTAATTTTGGCGTACTTAAAAAAGCTTGCGCCAGCGGATCAATAAAATTCTGATCGATGAGAGGCTCATCGCCTTGCACATTAAGAATCACGTCGAAATCAACATTGCGAGTGGCTTCGAAAATTCGGTCTGTTCCTGTTGCGCAATCTGAACGGGTCAATAAAACTTCGGCTTTAATTTCACGACAGGCATTTGCAATTCGCGCGTCATCTGTAGCCACGTATACATTTTGTATCAGTTTACTTTTACGCGCGCCTTCAATGACCCAGTGAATGAGCGGTTTACCCTTTAATAATTCAATAGGTTTTCCCGGAAATCTCGTCGAAGCAAATCGAGCTGGAATCACAGCAATTATTTTCATTTTTTTATCCAAGTTCGGTAAATGAATTCTTCTAATTCTTCGCAGCCGCTTTGATTCTGTGAAGAAATTGCAAACACGTCTTCAATTCTTGATTGTTTCTTTATTCGCAAAATGGCCTTTGCAATGTCGGCTTTTGAGAATTTGTCGGACTTTGTAAGTGCCACGACAACAGGTAAATCATTTTTCATCATGAACTGGGCCAGAACCTCTTCGTCAGGCTCCCAATCCCGTGCCATGTCCATGACTAACACCAAACCCGCGATTTGCTCTCTTTGGGTTAAATAGTTTTCAACCATTTTTCGCCAAGTTGATAGCTCTTCCCCACCGCGAGAGGCATAGCCATAACCCGGCATATCCACGATGACATAACTATTGTTCATACTAAAAAAATTAAGCAAGCGGGTTTTTCCCGGTGACTGACTGACCTTTGCAATTTTTTTGTTAGCCCAGATATTTATCAATGAAGATTTACCGGCGTTAGATCTTCCGGCCATTGCCACTTCTTTGAATTTTGTTACCGGGAAGTCCCGCATTTTGACGGCACTTTTAATAAATGTCATTTTAGCCATGACCGAAGACTAATATAAAAAGCTAAAATTCTCAATTCTTAGATTTATTCCTGAAATCGGGAATAAATCTAACTCAAATGCAAATAAAGCGGCCCCCGAGATGAAAAATCAGGGCACTTTTGTTGAATAGCACTAATACAACGAAGGGAAATATTATGACGAAATACAAAATCGAACTGCTCGACTTCACCAAACAGGCCTGGAATCTTGAGGAATTTGCTTACATCGGTAGCGACAGCAACTGCAAAATATTTTTAGAGGGCGACCAAATTGCCGATCGCCATGCAAGACTTGAGGTTAAAACTGACCAACTACTCATAAAAGATCTGCGCGCAGAGAATGGCACTAAGGTGAACGGCGCACAAATAATTGAAGCTATTTTGAAAGACGGAGATGTCATCACAATAAGTAATTTTGAATTCGTGGTCCATGACCTGAGTCTCGAGAAAAACGACTTTCCTTTAAAAAGCCGCTTTGAATTCTGGAATGAACAACTGCAGACTCTATCTTCGGTTGCCCGTACGAAACACCCAGTGCTGCTACTTGGTCCGTCTGGATCAGGAAAAGACATCATCGCGCAGGCTCTGCACCAAAGCTCGCCACAGAACAAGGCGCAATTTATGAGTGTGAACTGTTCTGCTTTAACAGAAACTCTGGTTGAAAGCGAACTCTTCGGTCATATCAAAGGAAGCTTCACCGGCGCCATTGCCGATCGCAAAGGAGCCTTTGAAAGTGCCCGCTCAGGAACCTTGTTTTTAGATGAGATCGGCGATTTAACCTACGGATTACAAGCAAAATTATTGCGTGCTCTAGAAAATAACGAAATACGTCCGGTGGGAAGCGACCGTACAATAAAGACAGATGTGAGAGTGATTGCCGCCACTCATCAGAATCTTTATCAGAAAATTCGCGAAGGTAGTTTTAGGTCAGATTTGTTTTATAGACTCAATGTTATTACCGTTGAAGTTCCTTCGCTGAAAGAGCGAATTGAAGACTTCGACGACATTATCTATCAGTTTTCAAGACAAATGAAAGTGAGATTTTCTCATAACGCAATTCAACTTCTGAAAAAGCACGAATGGCACGGAAACATCAGGGAATTAAAGAACATCGTGGCGCGGGCTTCGGCGCTCTATCCGAAACTATATATCGAAGAAAAACATGTTGATGTGCTGCTGAATAAAAAAGAAAGACTGGCCCATGCACCGACCGGTACCGCATTTGCGGGCGCAAATGACCCTCAGCAATTGTCTGTAATAAAGGAAATAGAAAAGCAGATGATTTTAAAACGTCTTGCAGTCAATCTGGGAAATCAAAAAAGAACTGCTGTCGATCTCGGAATGCCGAAATCAACTTTGCATGACCGCATCAAGAACTACAATATAAGCGTTGAAAATTTCAGAACGGAACAATAAGTGGCTGATTAAATTAAGGTTTAATCACAAAAGATTTGAGCAAAACTTTTCGGACTTGCCCCCGGGTTAAGTAAGCATTCAAAAGGTCGCGATACTGATCGCACAGCGCGAGCTTTCCTTGGGCTTCGACTAACTCGTCATAATTTTTGTCTTCGGTCAGCCGGAGCAACATGTCTTTGAATTCGGCCTCGCGGTCTTTGATTTCGATGATCGCGTCTGCCGAGAGCCCTTCTGCCGTAATTTCAATGGCCAGCATAGGATTGGATCCTGAATTTTCAGAAGGTTTCAGATTGACGTGCATTGTAGAGATAGTAACTAGATTCTTTGCGAACCTAAGATTGTCATAGAAGGCTTCGACTTCATCGTTGGGATTAAAATCACGCAGTTCACTTCCGATTTGGGAATAAGAATTTAAGAACAAATTTTCTTCGAATAAATTTCCTTTGATAGTCCACAAATATTTTCCGGCAAAAATCGCAACCAGAAAGCTGAACCAAAATATTAAAACCGATTTAGGATTAGTGGTGAATTCAAAAGGTCGCTTTAAAAAAACTAAAATATTAAAAGAACGTTTACTATCTAATCCGAGTATTTGGCCCATGATCGACAAATCAACTAAACCAGAATCGATTTTTATATCCTCAAGCTGTTTCAGAAACTCAGGGTCTTCTTGTGAAAGAATATCATCCACTTCGAGCAGCAGTGCCGCCTCTGCAGCCGCCGCTTCCTCAGGTGAAAGCTCAACAGCCTCTGGATTTTGGTCGGGATCCAAGTCTTGATTTTTAGTATTTTCGTCCGCCATCAAAAAATTATAATCCTAAAATTGAGCATTTTGCACTAAAATAGTATCATGGTAAAAAAGCTTAAAATCAGTGTTCTCTTGCAGGCGTTATTACTGGCGGCATGGCTGAGTGCCTGCGCCTCCGTTGATACAAAAAAAGAAGAAGATTCGGTGCAAACAGAAAGCGTTAGCGCGGCTGCACCTACTCCTCCTGTTGTAGAAGTCAAACGAGCCGAAGATATCAAATTGTCTAATCTTGAAATGCAGAAGTTTGCATACGAATTGGGTTTTGATCCGAAGAAAGAGCTCAGCAACGATCAAAAGCAACAGATTCTTGATCGTAAGAAATTGCGCCAGTTAGAGCGCGCACTAGATTCGCAAAAAGAAAGAATACAATATTCAAAAGTTTTGCCTTGGCTCAGCAATGACACTGAAAAAATCGAAATGCTTTTAATTCCTTCAATAGAAGGTCGGCAGGTCTGGGTTAACAAAAACAAGATCTGGTCTCGCGTAAAAGATTTAAAAAATTTCGATGAAATCGTCGACTCGCAGGACGTCGCTCTCGGAATGCCGCAAGACTATGTGAGAAAATCATGGGGCGAACCCAGCCAAATCGACGTGAGCGGAAATTCCATTTACAAGAATGAGCGGTGGCAATATCTGAAGCAGGTGTCTACACCTCAGGGTTATAAACAACAAAGCCGCCTCATTTATTTCGAAGGCGGCCGAGTCGTAGGATGGGAAACCGAATAGTTGAGCTAGTGGGCTTCATCCCAATTGTTTCCAATTGAGTAATTCACCTTTAATGGCACTTTCAGTTTGGCGACGTTTTCCATTGATTCAATAATCCAACTCAGTTGCGCGTTGATGTCGCCTTCAGTAGCCTCAAAAATCAATTCATCGTGAACCTGTAGTAACAAATCAATTTTAAGATTCGATTTCAATTCGATCATAGCCATCTTTACCAGATCACTTGCGGTTCCTTGAATAGGCGCATTTATCGCCGCGCGCTCTCCGAATTTTTTAACCATTACGTTTTTATTATCCAGTTCGGGAATATAGCGCCGTCGTCCAAAAAGAGTTTCTACATATTTTTGCTCATGAGCTTTCTTAATTGTATTTTCAATGTAGTCGCGGATTCCACCGAATTTAGTAAAGTAACGTTCAATAATTTCAGCGGCTTCTTTACGACCGATACCCAGAGCTTCAGCAAGCCCGAAGACCCCTTGCCCGTAAGCAATTCCGAAATTGACGGCCTTGGCAATTCGTCTCTGATCTTTAGTGACCGCCTTAAGCTCCACAGAAAACACTTCAGAAGCGGTCGCTGTATGTATATCAAGATTATCGCGAAAGGCTCGAATCAAGCCCGGGTCTTCAGAAATGTGAGCCAACACACGAAGTTCAATTTGTGAATAATCGACTGATAAGAGTTTCTTTCCTTCGGCAGCTACAAAAGCTTTTCTGACTCGCTGACCTTTTTCAGTTTTGATCGGAATATTCTGTAAGTTAGGATTCGTACTTGAAAGCCTTCCGGTTGCCGTCAACGCCTGATTAAAATGAGTGTGCACCCGCGCGGCCTGATCAGCCATTTCTGGAAGCGCATCTACGTAAGTGGATTTGAGCTTTGCCAGTTCACGGTAAAGAATAAGTTCTTTTGCAATGGGGTGCTTGAGATTTTCAAGTACGTCATTATCGGTTGAGTAACCTGTTTTAGTTTTTTTTGTGCTTTCTAAACCCATTTTTTCAAAAAGAACCACTCCCAGTTGCTTCGGCGAGGCAATATTGAATTCTTCACCGGCCAACTCGTGAATCTTCTTTTCTTGAGTTGCTAAGTCAGTTCCGAGTTCATCAGAAAATTTTTTAAGAAAACTCAGATCAAGTTTAATACCTTTTTTTTCCATCTCGAACAGCATAGAAATAACCGGCTTTTCAAGTTTTTCGTAAATTACATAGAGTTCTTTTTCATGTAGCGATTTCTTAACTGTTTCACTTAAGAGCAAACAGAGTTCATAACAGATCTTAACTCTTTCGGTTTGGTCAGAAATTTCATCTAAATCAATTTTATTATTTAAGAAAAACTCAGACAATTTTGAAATCTGTGAAGAGTCGGCGGCCCGTAAAACGTAACTTCCGAGCATGAGGTCCCAGTCTAACTTTAATGATGTCTCGGCTTCTATTCCGAGTTGAGTCCAGACTTTTTTGAGATCAAAACCCGACCAAACCACTTCAGAAAAATTCAATTTGCAATCGGACAGGTCGGTCATAAACAGTTCTGATCCGAAACCGATTGCAAATTTTGAAGCTTCAACCAGCGCAAAAAAAGCGGCGCCGGAATTTAACTTTGCTTGAATAATTTCTGGATTCCACTCTTGCAATTCGGCTTTAAAGGCCCCCGATTCATAGCGAACAGGAACAGGCACTTCAAGTTTAACTTCGGTCGTTTTTGTTGCCTTAGTATTACCGGCACTGAATGTCGTTTGGCCATCACCTAAGAGATTTTTTTCGAAGGTTTTAAAATTGAGTTCTTGAAGGAAGGCGCGCAATTCGTCGGTTTTGAAGGGCTTGAGTTTGAAGTCATCCATACTGTATGAAATCGGCGCATCGCATACAATCGTAACTAATTTCTTAGATAACAAGGCATTCTCTTTTGAAGTAATTAACTTTTCTTTAATTGAAACACTGACGATCTGGTCGATTTTTTCGTAGATCTCTTCAACGCTACCCAATTGCTCTATGAGCTTCTGAGCCCCCTTAGGACCAATTCCCGCTACACCCGGAATATTATCTGAAGCATCGCCGGTTATAGCTAAATAATCGATAAATTGCAGAGGCGTTACACCATGCTTTTCTTTCACCATGGCTTCATCGAAAATAAGATCTTTCATCGTGTCGTAAAGAAAAACATTTTTATTTATTAACTGACAAAAATCTTTATCTCCACTGACAATGAAAACTTCGTAATCTTCCTTCTGCGCCATTGTCGCCACTGTGCCGATTAAATCGTCGGCTTCAAAACTGGCAAGCTCCATATCGCAAATGCCGAAAAGTACCGCGACCTGCTTGAGGTAAGGCATCTGAACTTGCATATCGTCCGGCATTTCAGTGCGGTGAGCCTTATATTCAGTGTATAAATCTTTTCGAAATGAAGGCTCTTTGCGGTCGTAGCAAAAGACAATGTGATCCGGATTTTTGTCCTTCATCAATTTCACTATCATCGAAATAAAGCCATAGACGGCATTGACCGGAGTGCCTTTAGAAGAAGTCAGAGGTCTGATTGCATAAAAAGCTCTAAAAAACATGGAGCTCACATCGACAACGTAAATTTGTTTTTTCATGAGCCGAGTTTTACACAGGTTCTGAAAATTTATCAATCTGATCGAGTGAGTTCATATCGATGCATTTTTCACAAAAGACTTCAAGTTTCAACTCTTGCGAATTTTGCTCAATCTGCGCTTTTAATACCTGCGGATCAAGCTGACCTGAAGTTAAACGTCTTTGTATTTCTTGGCGCGATAAACCTAAAAGTAAATGGGCTGTTTGCATAAAATTATCAGAATTCATGGGCCTCATTAGAGCTTTTACTCTAAGTATTTGTCCAGCAGTTTATTCTGAAAAAACGAAAACGAGATCGTTTTCTCCAACCAAGTCGAGTTTGTCTTTAGCTTGGCGCTCGATAAAAGAAGGGTCTTTTGCCTGCTTTATTTGCATATCGAGGACATTTGCTTGATTTCGCGAATTGATGATCTGACTTTGAATTGTACTCGAATCGTGGCGCAAGCCCCAAACTCTCCAGATGGCCCCGTTAAAAAACAGAGAAACCACAAAAACAGAGATGCAAACGAAGAAAACCTTTAGAGGATTATTTAAAAAATTTCTGAATTTAAAACCAAAGCCGTAAATGTTTTCCACGCTTCTATTTCACCCGAAGTGTCCTGCATTCGCAAGGCTGGGCTAGACTGAAGGATTGCTTTTGGCAGTAAATTTCAGAAAGTGTCTAATTCATCCGATAAGGAAGGATTAAATTAGGAATTTATTTTATGAAGAACTTCCGCACCTTCTTTATCTGTGTATTAATTTTCACTCAAATTTCTATTATTAAACACGCGAATGCCAGTCGAACCACGCCGTCTGGAATTAGCCAGAAAATTGAGATTCAGGATCCTGAAGTAAACATCGTTGAAGAAGATGAAGATGATTTCATTCCCAGCCTTTCAGCGGCAGGAACAGTAGAATATGAAGCCTTGGCGGCCAACGAAGGTGCCGTCCAAGCTGTTCGAAAAGATGGTTTAAAAATTCAAACGATTTATAAAATAAATGAAAATTTTGCTTTATACGGAATACTAAGAAACCCACTCAATGAAAGAGAAGCTAAAAACCTACGCGATGAAGTGAGTGGTGCTCAGTTGTATTATAAGTTGGCGCAAAAGCCAGTACCGGAGGAAGTTACAATTTTACTGAGAAGAGCTAATACCCTTTATCAAAATACCGCGAGTTCCGGTCGCCAGGTGGCAGCTCCTCCACAAAGTTTACAGCCTGACATTAAGGCGGCCTGCCAAAAAAAATTGATGTCGATATCTCGTGAGTTTTACTTAAAGTACTGCATCGATTAGCAAAATTAATTCGGGTTCGGATTTACCTGAATCCGGCCTTATCCCAGTAAATACCCATTCCACCCAAATCTTCTTCGATTCTTAAAAGCTGGTTGTATTTCGCAGTTCTTTCGCCGCGACAAAGGCTGCCGGTTTTTATCTGGTGGCAATTTAGCGCAACGGCTAAGTCAGCAATAGTTACATCCTCGGTTTCGCCACTTCGGTGCGACATAATGGTTTTAAACTTATTTCGTTGAGCTAAATTCACGGCTTCGAAAGTTTCGGTCAAAGTGCCGATCTGATTTACTTTAACAAGCAGTGCATTGGCGGCTTTTTTTTCTAAACCCTGACGTAATCGCTTCGGATTTGTAACAAATAAGTCATCTCCGACTAATTGCACATGCGAACCCAAATCGGCCGTTGCTGATACCCAAGAATCCCAGTCGTCTTCAGAGAATCCGTCTTCAATACTGACCAGCGGATATTTCTCGCACCATTTTTTATAAATATTTTTAAGTTCACTTCCTGAGATTTTATTTTTTTCCCAGTTGTACTGGCCACCTTCATTGTACATTTCTGTCGCCGCTACGTCTAAGGCAAGAAACACATTTTGGCCGGCTTCGTAACCGGCCTCAAGGATGGCTTCCATCAAAAGTTCAAGGGCTTCTTCGTTTGATTTAAGAATTGGTGCAAAGCCGCCTTCGTCACCAACTGCGGTCGAGAGGCCTTTTTTATTGAGAATTTTTTTAAGTGTGTGGAAAATTTCAGAACCGGCCCGTAATGATTCTGCAAATGAGTTGTTCACAGTAGGAACGATCATGAACTCCTGAATGTCGAGGCCATTGTTGGCATGGGCGCCACCATTTAAAACGTTCATCAGAGGAACCGGCAAACGACAGGCTTGCGAGCCGCCCACATAACGATAAAGCGGAAGCCCTGCATCTTTTGCCGCCGCGTGGGCGCAGGCCAAAGAAACTCCAAGGATTGCGTTGGCGCCTAAATTCGATTTATTTTCAGTGCCGTCGATGTCTCTGAGAATTTTATCGATGTAGACCTGCTCGTAAACATTGAGGCCCACAATTTCAGGAGAAATTTTTTCGCGAACATGATCTACAGCTTTAAAAACACCTTTACCGCCGTATCTTTTTTTATCACCGTCTCGGAGTTCAAAAGCTTCGTGAGCACCGGTGCTGGCGCCAGATGGTACTGCTGCGCGACCCATGTTGCCGGCCGCCGTTTTAACTTCAACTTCAATTGTGGGATTGCCACGGCTATCAAGAATTTCGCGAGCTAACAAACTGATGATTTCAGACATTTAATTCTCCTTGATCCTGTTCAGAGCGCTTTTCGGTTTTATTTAATTTTTTAAGCGTTTCTATGCTGTCGAAAATAAGCTGCGGATATTGTTTTTTAACGATTTCCCAGTCTACTTTGTGAAAGGCCTGTTTAATACCCGGAGATTGCTTTTGACCGGCAGTCAGCAAGGTTACCAGCTGGTGAGCACGAACCATATAATCATGAAGTCTTGCCAGGTTCTGGGCCACTTGATGAACCGGTTGTTTCATGAATTCAAACTGGGCAAAGTCTTCCGGGACGAATTCGCGCGAGGCCTGAACTTCTCCTGAACTGGCACTTTGAGCAATGCGCAAAAGCTCTTCGTTTCGCTGTTGCAGTTCGCGATTTTTATCTTCGAGTTCACGGCTGCTTTGTTGCAACTGGCGAATCACATCCTGCATGAGTTGCGGAGAAATATTTCGTTCATTGTCTTCATTCAGAATACTTTGTTGCGAAGTAGACCACTCAATTTCAAAGCGAATATCTTTCCAGTTACAATGAGCATAGGTTTGGCCGATATAACTCGGAAGCGATTCGTAAGCCGCTTTCAAATAAGTTGTTACCAGTGGATATTGTTCTGCCGGTAACGGAATGTCAAAAGATAGACCCGATTGATGGCGCTCTAAATTTTCGATGGGTGGTTCCGGAAAAATAAAGTAGCCAAGAAATTTTTCCGGTTGCTGAAAAA
>JAYVIY010000209.1:0-10794 GCA_043769795.1 Pseudobdellovibrio sp.
ACTTAGTTCACTTTGTAGGAAGCATTGAGCGAAAGCCACATAAAACGTTTCTTAATCATGGAGAAATAAATGCACTCGAAGCGCTTCGCTATTCTTTAACGTCAGAGTATGGCTTAAGCGTCGAAATCGCCAATGAAGACACTGAATACACACTGGAATGAGTAGGAAAATTATGACAAAGAAGAAATTGATTGCACTGTCTCTATTTTCAATTGCACTGGTTTTCCTTGGTTTAGCTGCCTATCTGCGCGGGAGCAGTGAAGAGAAAATAAGGCCCAAGCGAGGTGACGTGGTCGAGACAATTTATGGCTTAGGAATTGTGTCGGCAGATAAAACCTACAATGTCAGAACCGGTGTAGCGGTCAACGTCAGCAAAGTATTCGTAAGTGAAGGTGAAAAAATCAGAAACGGTAAACCAGTGGTGCAAATTGACGGAAGTATTTTAAAATCGCCTATAGACGGTACGGTAACAAAAATCTACTACAAGGACGGCGAACTGGTGGCTCCGCAAAATTTAATTTTGACCATTACCAATCTTGAAAAACTTTTTCTTGAAATCAGCCTAGAGCAGCAATCTGTATTGCGAGTAAAGGCTGAACAAAATGTCGTAATTTCATTTGAATCGCTGCGAAACGAAAGATTCAGTGGAACTGTTAAAGCTATTTATCCTCGGGAGAATCAGTTCATAGTCCGAATAGAGATTGAAAACTGGCCGGCGGGGGTTTTGCCGGGAATGACCGCAGATGCGGCTATTTTAGTGGAGAAAAAAGAAAACGTAATGTTAATACCCTTAAAGGCAATCGCATCAGGGAAAGTAACCCGAATAAGAGACGGAAAGAAGGAAAAACTTGTCGTAAAATTAGGGGTGCTAGATAACCAATGGGCTGAAGTGATTTCTGGAAATATTTCTGAGACCGATCAACTGCTGATTCGAAGGCAATAGTATGTTTTTTTTAGCGATCAGGCATCTATTAAGTAGAAAAAAACAGACGGCATTAACACTGATGGGAATTGTACTGGGAACTGCTGCGTATATTGCAATTTCAGCAATAATGATGGGGTTTCAGACATTTATCGTTGACCAGCTTGTCAATAATGATTCACACATCCGGATCAATGCACGTGAAGACCAATTAACTGAGACCAGCCTTAATGATTCGTTTTTCAGGGAAGGCACTCTTATCAACTGGATCAAGCCGCCTTCGGGTCGAAAAGATAGTCCGTATATATTGTCACCGTGGGCGTGGATTGATCGCTTGGAAAAAGATGAGAACGTTGTCGCGGCGGCTCCGCAATTAATTATACAGGCAATTGCCAGTTACGGTAAATCAACAACCGGGGTTGTCATCATCGGATCTGATGTCGAGAAACAGAAGGAAGTTTCAACTATTGAAAGATTTATGCTCAGTGGGAAGTTTTCTGATATCGGAACTTCAGGTAATCGAATTGCCGCGGGTGAAGCTTTTTTGAAAAAAACCGGTGCCGTAAAAGGCGAGTCCATTTTTCTAAGTGTGGGAAAAGGCCTACCTCAGCCTTTTCGGATTGTTTCGGTTTTCAATTTGGGGGTTAAAGCTTTTGATGAAGGACGTATTTACGCGGCACTGACAGACGTGCAAAGACTGAATTCAACACCAAGCCGCATTTCTGACATCGCAATCCGACTAACTGATTTCAATCGCGCGGCTGAAGTGGCCTCAAACTATAATTTAATCGGGCAGGAAAAAGTTCAGAGCTGGGATCAGGCCAACGAAGGTATTTTGTCAGTCTTTAAAACACAGGATATTGTCAGAAATACGATGACCGTTTCGATCCTGATCGTTGCGGGTTTCGGCATTTACAATATTTTAAGTCTCGCTGTCACCCATAAGCGAAGAGAAATTGCAATATTGCGCTCGATGGGGTTTGAACCACGTGATATCAGCAACCTGTTTCTGATTCAGGGAATAATCCTGGGGATCGTGGGCGGTTTAATCGGACTGGTGTTGGGTTTAATAATTTCGTATGTTGTTTCAAAAATTGAAATTTCTCCTGATCGTGGGCTGGGGGGAAACCATATGATGATTTCATTTCACTACGCGATTTATTTGAAGGCCATCTTTCTGGCACTGCTTTCAGCCAGTTTTGCCGGTTTTTTTCCGGCCCGGGCGGCTGGAAAACTGGAACCAATCGAGATCATTCGGGGAGAGAATTCATAATGGGAATAGTTATGGAAAAAGTAGTTAAGAGTTTCGGAAATCCCGCCATTCAGGTTCTAAATGAAATTTCAGGACGTATTGAAACTTCTGAAATGCTGGCAATCACCGGACGTTCAGGTTCGGGTAAAAGCACATTGCTTTATATTATCAGCAGTCTAGATACCGCCACTTCTGGCGAAGTTACTATTGATGACATTTCAATGACTAAAATGTCAAAAGAGCAGATTCATAAATTCAGAAATCTTAATATGGGATTCGTCTTTCAATTTCACCACCTATTAGCAGAACTAACGGCTCTCGAGAACATACTGATGCCGGCAATGAAAACCTCGGCAAAAAATACTAAAAAAGATTTTGCAATGGAATTGCTGAGAGAATTCGGAATAGAAAAAAAGGCAGATAGTTTACCTAGCCAGCTTTCAGGCGGTGAGCAACAGCGGGTGGCGATTGCTAGGTCACTGGTGATGCAGCCGAAATACATATTTGCCGATGAACCCACCGGCAATTTAGATTCGGTCAACGGACAATTGGTGATGAACTTATTTAAAAAAATTAACCAAGAGCGAGGCACGACAATTGTTTATGTAACTCACGATCAGGAGTTTGCAGCCATGGCCTCGCGACAAATTAATTTAGTTGATGGAAGAATTGTTTAACTAATAAAACAAAGGAGTAAGAAATGTATCAGGGTGCTTTTAAAACAATAATCGTCGGTGTGGATTTTTCGCCCTATTCCAAAATGGTAGTCAAACAGGCCAAGTACTTATGCAAATTATGGCGAACAAATCTGGTATTAGTTCATGCTATTCATGATCCAGTGGAGTATTCGCCGTCGCTATATATGTCTTTTCCGAATCTGATCAGTGAGCAGAGTTACGAGGAACGAATGAAAAAACTCTATTCGATAAAAAGAGCTTCCGAGCGGGTTATTGCAAAACGCGGTACACCGGCGGCACTTTTGATGGAATCCGCTAAAAAATTTCCGAAACCCATGATCATGGCGGGTCACAAAGGACAAAGTAAAATGGCCGATTTTTTCTTCGGAAGTACTGCGCAGATGCTGGCGCTCAATTCAGAAGTGCCGGTTTGGATTCAGCGAGGAACCAAGCTCGTAAAACCTCTGAAAGTATTAATCCCTCATGATCTTTCGGAACAGGCCAATCATTCTATAGACGTTGTAAAAAAGCTTTCATTAGCCGGGCCCCTCAGTTATGAGGTTTTCTTTGTGAAAGAAAAACCATTTCCCGTGCTAGACTACAAAACTTATTTGTCACTGGATCAAAAATTGAACCGGCAAAATCAGGTTAAAATCGGCAAAGTTCTGGCGCATTATCCGAAATTAAGAATTGTCACTGCTAATGGTGCCGTTACTGAAAAAATAGTAAAACGAACTTCAAAATTTGACCTAATGATTTTGACTCACCACAAACCGACCGGACTATTTTCAAAAAGCGAAACCGCTGAACTGCTGAGAAAGGTAAAAACTCCGGTTATGGTCACACATTAGTCGGATATTTTTCTTCCAGACGTTTTTCGATACTGCTGAGGATTCCCATTTGTGCGCGTTGTATCTCGAATAGCGAGCGCATTTCTTCTTTGAGCAGGAGATCGATTTTCTGATTCAGACTTCTGATTTCAGTTTCAGCTTTCAGGTTAACCAGATAGTCACCGCGCGACCGACGGCGATCTTTTTCATCCTGCCGGTTCTGACTCATCATAATGACCGGAGCTTGTAAGGCAGCAATGCAGGAAAGAATCAAATTGAGAAGAATAAAAGGGTAAGGGTCAAATGCCCGGTTCGCTAAAACCAGTATGTTAATCAGAATCCAGATAATCAGAAAAATGACGAAACAGATAATAAATGTCCAGCTACCGCCGACTTCGGCTATTTTGTCAGAGATCAGTTCGCCTATTGTGATGGATTGTTCAATCTCAACCTCCGCAAGCTTCTTTGTAACAAGCTTTTCTTCACGGATGGATTCGGCCACTAGCTCATCAAGATGTTTCAGATGGATTTCTTCGGAAAGGATCATATCGTTAAGTTCCATTTTATCCCCGTAGTTTAAAGACGACTATCGATCTATGCTTAAATATAAATCTGTTCGGGGCAAGTGTAATCGTAAATCTTCGGCATAAGTTGTGCTTCATTTTTTAATTGAACAGCGCGAGGAGTAAACATTTATGAAAAACAATGCTCAGATTCAAAAGGAAGTCTACGACGAGATAAAGTGGGATCCCCGAATCAATGAATCAGAGATCGGTGTTAGTGTTCTCGATAATGTAGTTACTATCAGCGGGTATGTGCCAAATTACGCAGAAAAATTGGCGGCGCAGGAAGCTGCAAGTCGCGTTGCCGGAGTTACGGCAGTTGTTGACGATATCAAGGTCAAAGTGGCTGGAGCATTTAAAAGAGATGATCAGGATATTGCGAAGTCAGCACTTAATGCTCTTGAGTGGCATGTGTGGGTTCCACACAAAGATATTAAAGTCGTGGTGGATGATGGTTGGATTACGCTCGCCGGAGTCGTTGAGTGGGATTATCAGCGTAAAGCTGTTGAAAGTGCCGTTCGCTACCTCAGTGGTGTAAAAGGCGTGCTCAATAACATTGATTTAAAGCCTTCGATCAACGTAAAGGATGTTAAAGAAAAAATTGAGAAGGCAATTCTAAGAACGGCCCGCGAGGATATAAGCAACATTCGCGTTGTGGCCAATCAGAATGAAGTGCAGCTCGTCGGAAGTGTAAGCAGTTGGTCGGAAAGATCTAATGCAGAATCTGCCGCGTGGTCGGCACTTGGTGTAAATAAAGTAAAAAATGATTTAAAGATACAACCAACATTTTAATTGAAAAGGAGAACTTATGAAAACTTTAAAGATTTCGCTCATTGTGGCAATTACGGGTATTGCTCTTGTTTCGGGAGCCAATGAAAAAATGGGAACGAAGTGGACAATGAAAGAATACACCACTGAGGAGCGTCAAACCATTGCTTCCTGCCACGATAAAATGGCTGTTTGTTTGCGATCGACAAAAATGATGAAAGACTGTCATGAAGAAATGATGGGAATGAAAGAATGTGAGATGATGGATATGCGTCGCGCTCACAACATGATGGACAAAGATGATAAAAAAATGAAAAAGTAAGAATCTAGTTAAAAATGCTGACTCTTTTTTGAAATAGGATGTCGGAATTTGACAGACTGACTAAGACTTCGAAATTTTCAGGCAATTGTGAAGAGGCCGTGACTAGGCAGTGATAGGCGAGTTCTGCGATTTTGTGCTCGCCTACATAATATACTTTTCGGTCGCACTTTTTCTGGGTCACAGTTTTACCGAGTCTTTCGTAGTATCGGTCCAATTTAGTTAAAATATCTGCCATAGAAAAAGCGTCTTGGCTGTTGACCTTGTCATATTTTTTGAACTCATTGATAAAATAGGAAGCATTAAGGCTATCACCATCTCTAAAGGCTCTAAAATAGGCGCCGTAGATTTCGACGTTTTCAATGTTCTGCTGATATTCATTGATGACCTCATGGGAAGTGGTTTTCTGAGCCTCTTTGTTTTCTGAAAAGCTAATTCCTTCGTAACCCATAGTTGTGGTGAGCTCTCCGACAAAATGACCCAGCTTCTCGTCGGTATCGACCAGTTTTTTTACTTCACCGCCGAATATTTTTTCGATTTGAGAATTATTCTTTTCAAAACTCCAATCTTGTTGGGTTTTCATTTTTAAAAATTCTCGTACTCTAAGATCGGTTTCGAGTACGGGGTCTTTTTTCTCAATTGCTGCCGGCAATCTTTGGGTGCTTTCGTTATTTTTTGCGGATTTGCTCTGAAACTCTTTTGCTTTTGTTTGAACTGTAAATAGACTTCCTGAATTTTTTTCAGTCAGAGTTAATCGATCAGGTTTCGTTTTTATTCCGCTGGCCAGAACTGCACCGAGAAGTATTCCGGCTGCGATTATAGTTAGCCCAATGGCGAATTGATACTTCACTAAATGACTCCCATTTTTTCAAAATAGTTTTTTATCATCGCGGTGTATTTTCCGGCATAGCGGGTATCGCTGAGATTCATCCAGATTGTTTTTGCCGATCTGAAATCAGAGCTTGATGTGAGCCGTGGTAAATGCATCGAAAACATGATCTCGAAATCACGGGGATTCATACTGACATCTTTGAAAATCTGGTAGAGGATAGTTGAGTAAGCCGTACCCATTCCGTGGACTTCGCCATTTGCAGAAAGTGTGGTGAAGAAGTAGTCTAAATTACGGCTGACAAAATTACGGGGATCTCTGTCGGCCCAGCCGCCAAGGGTATTGGTTACCGCTTGAGCCATTGTTGGATCGAGCGGGAATAAGAGATTGGCGTGAATATCAGCCATGCCCTCGTGAATGGCGCCGATGCATCCGAATTTTGTGGCGCATCGATTTGACGATATAACGAGTTGTCGATTGGTGGCAAAATCGAGATTGGCATGTCCCATTTCGTGAAGATAAACTTCAGAACTCAGCGCTAGCTCCTGCGTTCCAAAATTTCCCATGACGACACTGGTTCCATCCCAATAGGCGTTGTTATTTACCAATGTACTGAATGCATCTACATTTATGGCTTTGTTTTCAGCGTAGAAAACTCCTGAATTCAGTTTCATATATTCAATTTGTTCATTGAGCCAATAGAAAGCCATAACTTGAGAAACAGCATGTTTGGCAGTGTCATCCTTGTAAGCAAAATTCCACTTTCCGTTAACCGGTACAGCTCTTACTCCGGCCGAAGCTGTCACATTGATCGAGGCATTTCGAAGAGTGGTCACGTTGGTCAGATTGCGAAGTTTTACTCCAAAAACCTGTACCGCTGACAAATCTGCGCCGTAGGATAATTTTGTTGCTAAGGCAGCTTTATTTTGAGCGACCGGATTTTTGTAAAATAAGCAAGCGTCGAAAGCTGGGTTCGTGAAACAAGAAGGGTCACTAATGGGGGTTGCGCCTGGATCGGTCGAGGTAATATTTTTAATCTTCTTTTCGACGACTTCCTGGCTTCCATTGATATTAATTGCAACGGCCCTTACAACAATTTCAGGCTTGGGATTAACGGTTCCATCAAAATACAGTTCATTCGGAAGACGTGTGATCTTACCGGCGTCGACACCATCAACAGTGAGTACTATTGACTTCAAGTTATCCATATTCTTTACATCAAGAGTGATTTTGCCGCGATTCGAATCAGGCACGGCTAAAAGAATGTCGGCCAGCGCTGACGTTACATTGGTCGGCTCTGAGCTAAGACTACTTTGAGTTGTTTCTCCGGATTTCTGACAGGAAATAAAAAAAGTTAGTGGCAGCGTCAGCAAAGTGAAGGTGAAAATGAAATATATTTTCATAATTATCCTGATCCCCTTTTTATTTTGCAAAAACATAATCGAATCGATCGATTGACAAATCAATTTGCTTAGCCGTTTTATCGGTTTTGATTTTTTGATAGGAGTAGCGCATGACGCCTTTTCCCTCGGGGTCGTTTTCAGGAGTCATGATATAGTAAACCAGAATTACATTTTCGTCGGCGCCGTGCACTAGATCAAGATTTCCGGTCTGTGAGAATACGGCCGGGGAAACTTTATACATCGGCAGATTTTCCTGTGAAAAGGTATAGCAGTTCTGACCGGCATCATTTCTCTCAACTTGTTTAACATCAATATTGTAAGCTGACGAAGAAGCTGGCGAAATTTTGCTGAGGTGATTTTTAAAGAGATCATAATAAGTTGTGCCGAAGAGTTTTCGAAAGATGCTGTTATAATCCATTGAGGAGGCACCTTCTTTGAAAAAGAAGAACTCAAGACTGTCTAGAAGGCCGTCACCGTCAGAATCAAAATTGTTCTTTGAGGCATGCTTTGCCGTAGAAAGCATTTCATTGGTCCATGCCTGTGTAGGCCCCTGCGGGTTACGATTGCTGAGAAACATTTCTTCGCAGTTATTTAAAAGATCGTGATCTGGATCAAGTTCTGCTTCGGCCGCGCTGCAAGTTGGAAGAATCTCGCCCAATAAATTTTTTAAGATGAAAAGGTCAGAATACATTTTTCCGAAACTATTGCGGTTGTTTTTGTTGAATAATTTCCCGGCGTAAGCGGGGTGGCTATTGATCTGTGAACGATATTTAATATTATAGGCATCTTCGTCAGTGTCACAGAGACCGTCTGCATCTGAATCAGGCCCGATTGTGCCGTCGTCACAAACCGCGGAGTTTAGATTGTAGACGAAGAGATCTTTGATCTGATAAGGAATGCTGCTAACGCCACCGACGATGAGTTCATCCAGATTGATGTTTTCGCCATTGGAGGCGTCAAGAAACTTTCCGAGGCCCACATTAGCCATTTCCTGAAGGCGGTTTGAGGCCATTACGTCTGCGGCTCCTGAGACATTATAGTAAACAGTTGAAAAGTGAATTCGACCTTCAGCTAATTTTATTAGTCGGGTGATGTCTGTGTAAATGTCGTTATCTATTATTGGATCGCCGTAATCAGTAGGTACGCCATCTGAAAGAAAGATGATTTCATAGTTGGCTTCGACGTCGATGTCTGCGACAGCGAGGTCGTCAGTTACTGCTTTTGTAACTTCAAAAATAGCAGCTTTGTAAGGTGTACCGCCTTGGTCGGCACGGGCTTCAAATTTCGCTATTCCGCCGGCAAAACTCGAAGCGGCTTGAAATGCCGGGTTGTTAATAAACTGTGTGGCAGTTGAGGCTTGAAAACTGATTAGTCCCCACTCAATATATTTGTTCGCTGAATGCTTATTATAAAAATTGGTCATCGCATCTCGTCTACGCATTTTTGATGGGTCTGTGGTTGGGCCACCGGCGTTTGAACCTGATTGATCGACGACAAACATAACCTTAGTGTAGCGCCCGATTTCTTTCGGAGGCAGAGTACAAAATGTTGATAATGAACTGTACTCAACGACCGCAGGTGGCGGTACTGTGATATTTATTCCGCCGCAGGCACTTAGGAAAAGAGCGGCAAAACAAAATAAATTGCTTTTTTTAAAATTAGAAATGATCCCCATGTCGTTTCTAAAAGCAATTTGAAGTCCAATTATTAGACGCTTCAGATTGAACTGAAAGCTTACAGTCCTGTAAAGAGATGCATCAAAATGATTTGTTTTAGACAAACCTGAAAAAATATGAAGATAAGCTAGCGATTCTATTTATGAATTTGATGTGAAACGCTTTACTCTACAACTGTTCTAATTGTAGACAGAAATTTCATTTCAAAATGAAACGTTTACTACCAGTTTGAAATCGAACGAATCAGTGACTCGATTGAGTTTGAGGTCTTTTCCCCGAACCAAGACGTAGTTGAGCCTGTAGCCGCAGGACCTTCTGCATTGATCTGTAATTCAGGAAGGGAGGCCGGAAAACGTATTGTATCGATTTCAAATATAACAGGTGCGGGGCGTAAACGTGGTTCAGGATTTTCACCAAAATAGCGAGGAGCTTTTGGCTTTGTGGGGAGTGTAAGAGTGTTGTTGTATTTTGAAAAAGAATCCTGGCCATTTAATCTCATGACCATTTCGCGATTTCCCATTTTTGACCATTGTGAAATCAAAGCCGAGTTTGCAGTTGTTTTTGAAAATCGTGGCGGCAATTTTAATAAAATTTTCTGACCCAGACTGAGTCTTGCGGTTGGCGGGAGGCCGTTCCATTTAGCAATAACAACCGACATTTTTTTATTTCCATAATTTTCTAATGCAATCATTGAGAGAGACGGTGCTCTTTCGTTGACCAAATAAGTCATAGTACCGCCGGAATTGGAGATCCGTTGTTCTACCGAGGGCAATCGAGTTGTGAACGTAGGTTTCGGCAATTCATTGGCGGGCACGCGATTCTCAGAGGCAACCGAATTCAAAGGTGCATAGGGAAGGACTAAGATTTGTCCGACCTTGAGAGCGTATGGCGGAGTTACGTTATTCCATTGTGAAATCTTCTTCCAAAGTCTTTCATCACTGTAAAGGTCACGGGCTATTTGAATTAATGTTTTGTCGGGGCTAGAAACTCGGTAGCCGTGCGAAACTACTTCAGTAGCTTTTGATGATGGCGAAAAACAAATAGCGAGAAAGAAAATAAGAAGAAATTTCAGTTTTTTAGTCATGCTTTCTCTTCGGCAAAAAGCTTCGAAATTTCAGCTGGCGATAGGTCTAGGTTTAAGTTCATTTTAGCCCGTTACTTCGGGTGAAAGCGGGCCTTTTTGCCAACCATGTATGAACTGCTGCACGCGGGGATCTTTGTGATTAATTGTGTGCTCGATAGAGCCGGTTTCAAGAATCGTTTTTTCGACTACAAAGAGAATACGTCCAGCGAACTGGTAGGCCCTCATCATGTCGTGAGTGACCACGATCAATGTGGCATTTATTTGTTGTTTTAAACTGATAATCAAATCAGCCATTTCATCGCTGTTAACCGGATCAAGACCTGCCGTAGGGTCATCCATAAACAGAATTTGCGGAGACAAGGCCAAAGATCGAGCTACGCCCAGCCTTATCTTCATGCCGCCTGAAAGTTCGTGAGGTTGCAGGTTTCTTGCATTTTGAAGATTAACAAGAGTGAGGCATTCGAGGGCCCT
>JAYVIY010000210.1:0-4139 GCA_043769795.1 Pseudobdellovibrio sp.
TGACAGCATACGGACGTACACTCTTCATCAAGGACTCAAATGAAAATCGTGTCAAAAGAAACTCTCTACGCCTTAGCGGTTATTAGTCTTTCGGGATACCTGATAGTTGAAGCGCCTCTTGTTGCCGTGTTGCTGGCAACAAGCTTATTCGCGCAGGCTTGTTACAGGTACTCACCACTGGTTATATTTCGGTTAGTCGGGGCAATATTGAAGATGCTCGTTTACAATTTACTAATCGCAGCGACCTTGGCGGTAATGTTCTCACTCTTCGCGGTACTTTTCTATTTTTTAATCGGCGAACTCAAGCAGATGAAATACTCACCTTTTGAATTCTGGCTCATGTGCTTTTGTACAATGACCGGTGCGCTTTTTTTACGGCTGGCCGCAACATTTTCGATGAAAGAAACCTATCAGAAAATAAAAAATTCCTGCCACCACTAGCTACCAAACCAACCCGCAACTTCTGCCCGTCTTACCTAATGCGGGACTTATCACTTTTGCTTATTCTTTTAGATTTTTTCACATTCAAAGTTCGATATCCCCTTGGGACCACACCCTAATCATTTCAACAACTTAACCGGCTTCACTTCACCCAACCCTCTATCATAATTTTCTTATTAGAACATATTTAGCTTTAATGAATCCGGCACAAAACAAATTTTATCGGGCGTCTCGCTCTTACCCACAATATGCGCTACCTCTTGGTCGCTAGATACGATGGCCTCAAAACTAGAACAAAAAAACATATTCACGATCATGGCATCAGAGCTTGATAACCCATGTTTTTCGATCAATTTCACGGCCTCTGACCATTCTGGAGATGAATTAAAGAGTGGTGAGGAATCCTCATTACGAGTTGATAAAAAATTAAGGCCCAACTCTTCTTCGGTTTGATTCCATAGACTTTCAAGCTTGTTACCAATTTTATTTTCACATAAAGTCGTCCATAGGTTTTTATCACCATCTACGATTTGCATAAGATCCAATTTTATTTTTTTGATTTCAGCTTCTGAAAGTCTAAGCGGTGGGCGCTGTTCATCGACACGCCGTTTATTGTTGGCTGACCATTTGCCCAGTTGAGTAGAAACCTCTACGGGTAATAAATTTCGATTAACTTCTTGAAAAAAATCAATAAGTGATTCGGTGAAAATAATCCGGCGATGAATTTCTAAAAACTCAGCTCGCACATTAACATTACAATAAATTGGAATTTTATTTTCAGCCAGATAGTCAAAGAATTGTGTCGTCGGTTCAAAAAAACTATCACTGTCATACGTCGCTGAAATCAAGACATTCGTATCGACAACTAATCCACTTTTTAAAGTAGGCTTGTCAGTCAAAGCCTTTAAGAAATCACTGTATCCTAAAACCTGCGACACTTAGACGCCAAGATCAGTAACTGGCTTTGCTGTTTTTCTATCGGTCTGTTTATTATCGTTAGCGTTCTCAAGGATCTCGAAAACCTCTTTTGATATAGGGGTCTTACGAATTTTAGACAGCTCATTTGCAACTCGTTTGGCTCCGCCTTTTTTTCCAATTTTGACTGCTTTATTCATAAAAAACCTCTTAATTATTTGAATACAATAACACGACATTTTGCTTTCGTAACTACTCGGAAACCGTGTGGATTTACCTGTTTCAAGAATTGAGCTAAACTCATCTTTCCAATCGTTGAAGCCACTTTCGGAATACGTCCACAACTCAGTTTCCGCGCCGATTTCCGTACTTCCACGGTAACAAAACTAAAATGGTAACAATCCCGTTGGTAACAAAATAAATTGTTACCGCAATTTTAAGCTACCAGTAACCTATGAATATGATTGATATTTATTTGCGAGTTTTGAATAAACCACGTTTGATATAGGGCGGCCCTGCAACGCCAATTTTTCACCTATTTGAAATCACATTTTTTACATAATCATAATCGCATCAACCATACACTTAGAACGCATTGAAACATCATCGACAGACATAGAGAAGTCATCATCAATCCATGAAGTCATTAGCGAAATAATCGCAGCTGCAGCCGCCTGCGATAAATAACTCAAAAGTAATTTTGCCTTTTTCTCATTTGAGAATTTAGATTTGAAGTGCTCCTTGATGGCGCCAGAAATTTGATTGCGAAATGAATCAATAAAAATATTTCCGCTCTTTTTTCCCAACATAGCTTTGGCAAGCCTAGGATTCTTACTAACGTGTTCGAAAAGATTACGAAAAGCCATACGTTGATTTATACCTTGGGCATTGGCTGGTGATTTTTCTTCTTCACCAAAAAGTGATAAACCTAAATTTCTTGGGCCATCCAACAAAAGCAATTCCTTGTTCTCGTAGTGTGTATAAAAAGTGGCACGACCGATGTTAGCGCTATCTAAAATATCTTGAACTGTTACATCCTCGTAACCCTTTTCCAAAATCAATTCAATAAGTGCTCGCGATAGCAATTGTTTGGTTCTCTGGATCCGGCGGTCGATTTTAGGGACTTTACGATCTGCATTCATGAACTATTCTCCAAATTTGTTCAGTATTGAACGTAATCGCCATTCTGTATCTGGCGCAATTACGAACACTATGTACAATAACATACATAGTGTTCACATACAAGAAAGCGAAAGAAATGAAAAAAGTACTTAATTATAGTTTATACCCATTACTACTTTTGACCGTCTTAACCATCATCGCTAGCTCGATTCAATTTGGTTGGGATTATAAGTCGGTGTACTGGAAAACCACCTTATTTCTGGTATTTAGTTTAATAGCCCTAGAGACTATTTTCCCTGCGGCACAAAAGTGGTCAATGTCCAAAAGGAGTTTTCTTAGAGACTTAAAATATCTTATCATTGATGCGCCAACAATAGCTTTGACGAAAGCTATTGTTGGTTACTGGGCTATTTCGTATAGTCAAACTCATCCCAAGTTGCTCGTCACGATGCCGTTCTGGCTTGAGGCCATTATTTTCTTATTGGTTTTTGAATTTTTTCAGTATTGGTTCCATCGAATGAGCCACAGCGGGAAGGGCCCAATTGGACGCTTCCTATGGAGAACTCATATTGCCCACCACCTGCCCGATCGAGTTTACGTTGTGATGCATGCTGTATTTCACCCGCTCAATGCACTTATTTCCACTATCGTCGTGCAAGCTCCATTAATACTTTTAGGAATTTCACCAGAGGCAGCACTAGCAGCAACACTACTGATTGATCTACAAAGCCTCATCTCACATTTTAATTTTGATATTCGCGCCGGATTCTTAAATTATATATTCATTGGAGCCGAAACTCATCGCTATCATCACAGCGCAAATATTGAGGAGGCTCACAACTTCGGAAACACCCTAGCTATATGGGATATTATTTTTGGCACATTTAAGTATCGACCTGGGGTTTTACCAGAACAATTGGGGGTTGCTCAGAAGGATGTACCTGATTCAAATGATTTAGTTAAGGTGCTGCTGTATCCATTTCGCAAGCCAAGCTGAGTCTGGCGTTGCGTATTGCCATGGCCGTTCAGCAGTTCAGTTCTAAGTTGCGGCACTTGGGAAAGCCAATTTATTCTTTTATCTAAAATTTTAAATGATGAGAATCGCTTCGCTGCCCTAAGTTGGCCTTCGGCATGGCGAACCAAATAATGTTAGAACACGGATAATTTTAAACAAAAAACCGAAATCCGGATTCATCAGTTTTCATTGCCTATTTTACTTCCCTATGAACAGGGCTCTATCTTGCAGTACCGGTTGTATGTTCAAAATACTGAATTACAAAAAAATTGCCGCACGCAACTGAAATGTGAATTCGAAGTGTCCGGTTAACCTGAAATTAGTAAAGGCACATAAAATGAATCAAAAAATTAAAGTTCGATCCCCTAGGCAAAAAGTTACAGCAAGTGACAAGGACTGCGTTAGAGTGGAGCGCAGTCCGGATGGAAACTACAATATTGTAATGACCGGTCAGCTTGCAGAAAAATTCATGGCCGCAAATAGAAATCTCGACCAACTAATCGGTCGCAATATTTCTGATATTAATACTTTCAACAATCTCATCGGCGACGCCGTTTCGAACTTTGAGTTAAATAATCCAAAGGCAACAAGTAGATTGTTCCAACAACCGTTACTGAAATGAATGAAAATATTGAAAGGATCGAGG
>JAYVIY010000211.1:0-10784 GCA_043769795.1 Pseudobdellovibrio sp.
TTGATATTGTAGTCGCTCTTTGCATTCCACTTAAAGTCGCCGTTTGTCCAATCAGACCATTCGGATTTTTTTAGTTTAAAGAGCAGATTGATCTTATCAGATGAAAATACGACTTCGAAATTATCTAAAATAGCCGCGTAAAGTTTAAAACCCCAGTTTGTCAGGTTGACTTCATAAAGGGGCTTTTGGCTTCCAAAAAGATTTTTTTTCCAGCCCGTTGGTGAATTGAGCGAAACAAATCTTGTTAAATCTGATCCGAAAGTAAAAACCCGTTTATTCTGGCCAATTTCTGCGGTTACGGCTTCATCTTTTTCACTCTGAAAAACAATAGCTGGAAAATCAACCCCCCAATTTCCCCAGCGGCCTCGAACCACTTCGCCGCTCTGAACTGTGGGCGGAGTTGAACCGGGCACTGATATCATTGACGTTAACAAATTATTTTTTTCTGAGATGTCCCATATTGAAGGTACAAGACGCGATCCCGAACTGAAGCCTCCGCGGCTGACCATTTTAATCGGATATCCACTGATACGCATGGCTCCATCTGCAATGCCATGCACGTCAGGGGTAGTGCCCGTGGTCAAGGTGGCAAAGTTTGTCGGAGTGTGACTGGGAAATACCGGTTTTGAATAACCATAAGATCCATTTTCAATTAAAAACTTCAGATTTGGTAATTCACCGCTGCGGGCCCATTCATAAATTTTGAAAACAATAGGTTCAGATCTCAACCCATCCGGAATAAACCAATAAATCCTATTTCCAGAAACTTTCGCTACACTTTCGCTGCGGCTGAGCACCATAGAATACGCAATGATACTCAAAACGAAAAAATACTTTATAACAAGCCCAATTCTCATGTTAAGATTCTTGCATGCCAATGGTTTTTTTATCAAGCTCGACAATCATAATTAGCTCGCTTTTGGCATTCTTTTTTCCATACGAGGCGCTGCAGTTATCAACCATAAGCCTCTACATACTTGGATTGATAACTCTATTGGCCTATCTCGATTACAATTTCGAGTTCAACGGCGTTGTTGAATTCAGTTCGATAAAAAAAACTACATTTTATTTGTTAGCTATTTTTCTAATGGTGCCGGTTTTACAATGGTATCTGGCCCATTTTTTAATTGAAGACAAAACATTAAAACTGGGTCTTTTTCTGTCTTCGATTTGTCCGCCGGCATTAATTATTCCGCTTTTTCTAAAAAATAACCGCGACCTCATCTCTAAGGCCCACAGGTTTGTTTTGCTATTTACGTTTATCTTTCCGCTTGTCATGTTTGCACTACTGAGGGCCTACGCGTTTGATGAATTTCAGGTGCCTTTAAAGAATCTCTTCGTAGATATTTTCTGCGTAACCGCTTTACCTATTTCTGTACTCTATTTTTTAAAAAAACTAATTCCTTTGAATTTTTCAAAAGTGAAAATTCAGTACCGGCAATTTTTAAGTTTGCTTTGTATCGCATTGCTCACCTTTTGTTATTTTGGTGTCGCTTTTTCAAAATCAAATATTGCCACTATTACCTTTTCTGATCTGATTCGACTGCTGGCGCTCGTCATATTTCAGGATTTCGGCATTTACTACCTTATGCGCTGGCTATTGCGCTTTTTTGAGAAACAGGACGATCTTTTGCTAACGTTGATGAGCTCTCTTCGAAATGTGGCCATCGCCGGATATGTTCTGATTTTCTATATTCCAAAGGCCGCAATTGTGCCGGCAATGGTAATGGCCGTGCACTCAATTTATTTCGTATTTTTAGATTATAAAATTAAAACCGCTAAACCCTGATTTTCAATCTTAACGATTTTCTTAACAAAGGGTTTTATATTGCCCGAGTAGTGAGAAACAAAAATCACAGCACAGGATAATTTCGCCCAAATCTTCGTAAATTCTGACAATATAGAATCAGTAGCTTGTTGATCGATAGCACTGAAAGTTTCATCAAAAATGATCAGTTCAGGATTAATCAGATAGGACTTGTAGATCTGGGCCTTCTTTTTCTGCCCTCCGGATAATTCACGGGGATACTTATTCAGTAGCCCCGTGAGCCCTAGAATTTCAAGCAAGTTCGGATTTGGCAAATTAGTTTTCGTCAGACTTCGAATAAAATCAAAATGTTGTGAAAGAGTATGCCATTCGAAAAGATCATCTTCCTGTGGGATATACAACACACTACGACTTGGTTTTTCTAGTTTAGCCGAATTAACCAATATTTCGCCTGAAACAGGCTTTAGATACCCGGAAAGCAATTTACACAGCGTGGACTTACCTACACCCGATGGCCCACCAAGCAGAATTAAATCAGATTTTTGAATGGAAAAATCGATTTCTTTTAAAACCGAATGGTTCTGGTAATTAAATGAAACACGATCAATTTTTAGTAAATCCATTTTTTTTCAATTCTGTTAATAACGTAAAAAAACAACCAACCGATGATGCCTATTACAACGATATTGATGAACACCATATCATATTGCAGATTCATTCTGGCTAATTGTATTGCATAGCCCAAGCCCGATTGGCTCCCCATCATTTCAGCGGCTACAATTGACATCCAAGCCATACCAATCGAAGTTTTCAGCGAAGTTAAAAAATAATTTTTAGAATTAGGCAGATAAATATAGATTAATTTTTGCCAGTGGCTCAGTTCAAGAGTGGCTGCCGTATAAACATACTTACTATCGGCCTGTAAAAAACTGTCGTACAAGCCTGTTGTTAGTGCCGGAAGTGCGCCAATAATAACAATAACAATAGCGGCCCAGAAATTGATACCAAAATAAAGAATGACGAATGGTATCCAGGCGATGGGAGGAGGAAACTTCGGGGCTTCGAAAATAAATTTAGTAAGAAACAGCTCTCGAATTTGATTCGGAATAATAAATCTCAGATAACTGATTGGATATGCTATTGCAATTGATATAACTATGCCTACCAGCACACGCAATATGCTGATAGATGAATTAATTAGAATTTCGTTAAGTTCACTTAACATATTGATTGGAAACAAAATCTCGCATATTGATTTTTTTACCGCTTTTTGCAGTAGCAAAATCAGCAGCTTCTTGAAGAAGCTTAAAATCATCCTCGCTTAATAACGTGGAAATTTTAGAAGTAGTTACGTTAGGTTCTACCGAAGCAGCTAGCTTGAGAGCTTCAGGTGTAAAACTTGCATTAACTTCTCTAGCATACATCTCATCTATGCTTTTAGTGTTTTTGCTATAAAAAGTGTATGCATCGCGAATCGATTGCATAATTTTTCCGGCCAATGCTTTATTGCCTGTTAACAACTTTTTGTTCAGCAAGACCAAAGCAACAACTTTTCCGGAATGAATTGAACGAACCTTATTCTGGGTTTCAAGAACTGCAGGAATCGGGTCAAATCCTGATAATGCATCGAAATCACCCCAAGTCTTTTCATTTAAAGACTTCATGATTAAGGGCGATTGCTCAGTCATCGCCAAATTCAGAATTTTTACATCTGTTTTCGGATCGAGACCCGTTTCAGTTAAGCCACCGACTAAAATCCGTTCAGCCGCAGCACCAATTGGAACGCCAACAGTTTTTTTCTTAAGATCTTTTAAAGTCTTGATGTCAGATGACAACGGAACATACGTAGAAGTTCGATTGTACATAAGACGGCCTATTCCTAGCCATTCATCAGATTTTGAAAATAGCAATGCCGCCGGTTGATCCGCAGTTAAAATAACATCGATTTCTTTGGCAATTGCCAATTCGTTTAATTCAGGGCCGCTATTTGCACCAATGAATTCAACATTTGTAATTTTATTTTTTTTCAAGATATCAGTGGTTTTCAGAATGGTGACTAATTGCCCCTGAGTTGCCCAAGGTTTTTGCCAGCCGATACGAATTTTTTCTGCATTTACGGCCTGAGCAGAGTTAAAAAATGAAAACACCAACGACGCCATTATAAAGTTTTTTGCATTAACCATGAAATGAGCATGGCGAAGGGCCAATATCCTGTCAATTATTTTTCAAAATTGAAAAGATGATATTTGTCATCTAGATTTATAGTTTCAGATTTAACTTAGTCTCCGGCAATATCAATTGGTTTTGTTCAGATTCAACTTCAGATGACTCTCGACCTACAATTATCTCTGAAAGCTTACCTTCGCAAGGCACCTCAAAATTTCGCTTAAATGGAGCCAGCAATGAATTATTACTTGTTGGATACTTAAAGTGGACATCATATAATAGGTTTCGGCGGTTATAACCTATTGAATGGGCAATTTTAAGTTTTTTAAATTCTTTACCACACTTAACTTCTACATAAGGAGCGATCCAAGCCTGGGTCCAAAGCGGATTAATCCACTTTGTGTTCTGTGACAAAGCTAGACCTACAACTTCAACTTCAAAACTTAACAGACCCGGCGGTTGCCTATTAATTTTCAAAATGACGGCCGTATCGCAATAGTAGTTCGTTTGTTGGCATTCGTTCCATTTAAAAAGATATTGATTATCTGTAATTTTTTTTACCCCGATTTTTTGGTCGAAATCGCGCAACAATTTTTCCTCGTTCAAATGGTTATAACCCCAACTCACATTATGAAAATTGGATGTAAATAAGTTCTTATTAACGATTGTAAAAGGAGCAAAAAAAGCGTTTAAACCCTGCTTGTGCTCTCCAATAAGAATGTTTCCGGAAAGTAGCCCCTCTTTGATGTCCTGGGCAATCGGCTGTTCAAGAATCCAGTCGAGAGTTTTTCTATTCTTGGGCTTACTGATACCGATAAAAAAGCCGTCGGGTGCATTTGGAGAAAACTCGATCTTTTTAGAGGTGATTTGTTCATACACTGAACGAAATGATTGCTCACGATATATATTAATAAAGTATATTCTGTTCATAGCTTCTGTATAAGACCAGCCCGTTTCTTGGTAAATCTGAGGAAGTATGTTATTCCAAATTTCGTATCGAGGCGTATTGGCTTCTTGATGTAAGTATCTGTATGTCATTACTTGGATAAAGTTTCCGATCATTGTCAAAAAACATGTCAATACAAAACTAATTAATATCGTTTTTCTATTTTCGAATTTTTCTTTAAGTTGAAACAGGACAACCAAAAAAATTAATCCAAGACAAATCGTATATTGACCGTTGGCACTGATTCTAAATTCGTTAATCCAAGCGTTGCATACGATTAAGCTAATTAGTAAGGCCGCAACACACAGTACGTTATAAAGTTTCAACTTGCTCAAAACCTCGGTTATTGTCCGCCACTGAAAACAAACGAAAAATAGCATCGTAATCGCAAACGGAGCTCCGTATCTATGCCCCTGAGGCACGAAAAAATAAAACGAAAATGGGATAAATGTCAGAAAAAGCGATAGGTTTAAAATTCTTAATACAGAGGAGTTTTCTGATTCAAAATCATTAAAACTCGGAACTGACTTTTGCTTTTTTAATAAGTTAACTAAAACAAATACCGCCAAAATACTGATCGGAACAGCAGTCAGTATTTTTTTAAAACCCAGAAGCAAAAAATTTCTGAAAGGAACATCCCACGTAACTCTAAAATGATCTACCAAAGACGGTATTGAATTTGTAGCAACGCCGTCATACGGGTTCGGCTGACCAACTTCAATTCCAAAATACTTTAGACTGACCCATACGAAATAAGGAAAAATAGTTAACCCAAAGGCGGCTAGTCCGAGAAAAAAATATCTTTTGCTGACAGCGGGGATTTTCAGTCTTTTCGAAAATACCTGCAATAAAATAAGTGAAAAAATAAACGCTAAAGTTGAATAATGAGTCTGAATGGCCAGTCCGACAAAAAAGCAAGCTAACACAAATGAACGACCTCGTTTAGAGTCGTTTTTTCCTACAAAGGCATTGATCATGCAAATAAGAACTAAAATAATAAACAAAGGTGAAAAACTAGGATTCAAATATTTGCTCATCAACGACTGGACCGTAAAAAGCATCGTATACATAATTAGCCAGAGAAAGCCGGTCAAACTGTCAAATTTAGCCCGAAAAAAATACCAGCCTAACACCCCGCCAAGCGAAACTAGAAAACACATCCAATAGTACCCACCTAGAAAACCTAAGCCGAGAAACAATGGTGGAGTTAGTAGAAAGTAAAAAAACGGTCCGGGCAAATTGCCCCCACCGGTTACTTCCGGACCGAAAAAAATAAAATGTCCATTCAAAAGCTCTGAAGCCCGGTCAAGGTCTCTTTCAAGAAAAACTGTCGTGATAACCCACTGTAGCTTATCCCACGAATACTGAATAACCATTGCCAAAACGATCAGTCCGACAAACAGCAGCAACTTTCTGCATGTGATCGACTGAGTAAGGCGGTCTTTTAAGCTATGCCAGGCCGGCATTGCTTTTTTTCTCACTGGTAATCCTGAATACTGTTTTTTGATTTCAGAAATTTATCTTTGTTAATTAAAATTCGTTTTTCAAAAGTTTTCAGTTTATCGAGCAACGGTGCAAATTCTTTAGACTTAAAGGCAATATTCTGAAGCTCTAACGGATCTTTTTTTAAGTCATACATTTCATACTCGGGAAATTCGATATTTTTTTTCGTTACACTTTTTAATGCGGAATACTTTTTAAGGATAAATCTGGCTCTTCGATGAACAAGTTTATATTGGTCTGTTACAATCACTGGCTCCATATAATCTTCTGTCGAAATTTTACTCCGAAAATCATCCCACATAGAAGGCTTATTTTTTAAATAGATTAAACTTTCCCAAAGAGGGGTTCGCAGTAAATTAATACTCTTTCTCTTTAGAGCCTCAGGTGAAAAAAGATCGATTCCATCGAGATCAGATGGGGGCTTGATTTTCATCAAATTCATTAATGTTGGAAGTATATCAACCGTGGTGGCCAGCATGTTGTGTCTTTTTGCAGGCATTGCCGTCGGAACTTTTATAATCAACGGAACTTGCACATTTCCCTGATAAATGTCTAAATGACCGAAATAACCGTGTTCATTAAGCTCTTCACCATGATTTGAATAAACTACAAAAATAGTGCTCTTAATCAAATCACGCTTCTCAAATTCTTTCATAATTTCTTCAAACTGTCGATCAGCGGCGATGATGCCATCATCGTACCTTCCTATCATCCAGTTCAAATCGCTTTCATTCAGCTTTATTAAAGAGTTGATCGCATTTGAACCACTGTCTAAACTCAGTCGTATAAAATTGAAATCCGTGTCCGGAGTAATCGGGTATAAAGTATTTTTGTAAATCCAGAAATTGCTTCCCGGAAAATTCTCAAACTTCTTCAATGGCCCACTGTATTTTTCATCAGAAAAAACATTTTTAAAGGGAAAACCATAGGGGCTATGAACAGTGCCCATGGGCATCCATATAAAAAATTTTTGTGACTCGAAAGAAGTCAGAAATTTTTTGAAGGATTCTAAGTAAGGATTTCCCCCATTAACTCTGCGAAGAGTTATATCGTAGTAATTGAAGAGTGGTCTAAAACTTTCTCTAACGCTTGTAAAAAGTTTGTACTCCACTGAATTTCCGCTAGCCAAAGTATGATAGCCCCGCCGCGAAAAAATAGTTGCAACGTTTTCAATCTGCGGCCAAAGCTTATGTTCAAAACTGATCAATCCGTTTTCAAAAGGATATCTGCCGGTAAAAGCACTTCCCTCACTGGGAATGGTCATTTGGGTGGTGCTGTAGAAGTTTTCAAACACTTGCGCTTCGCTGGCCCATTTGCTGAAATAAGGCATTGTTTTGCGATTATAGCCGAACATTTCCATATGGTCGGCCCGCAGGTTATCAATACAAATAAAAACTACATTATAATTTAAACTGCCATCCGGTGCTGACTCTACTGAACGCTGGCGAGTGCATCCGTTGGTAAAAATCATTAAAAAAATTGAAAGAAAGATCCAGAGCATTTGTGGCAGAAAATCTCCTTTAGAGTGAACTGAAAGACTAAATATTATTTGATTCTTAAGCAAGGGCAATTTTCAAAATTGACTTTAAAACAAGAGCGATGCCAAAATTAAATTTACTTTAAGGATAACTATAATAGTGCTGAAGTATTTAAGTCATTTTTTTTTCATCCTGGTAAGTATTGCAGCCTTCGAACTGAAAGCGGCCTGCAACAACTGTAATGTTGTGGTTATCGCGGTCGACGCGTTACAGGCCAAACGCCTTTCTTCATCGGGTTATTTTCGAGAAACCACACCTACAATTGATCAATTTGCAAAACAAGGGGTTTCGTTTGCTCAGAGTATTTCACCTTCTAGTTGGACAATCCCAACGTATCTCTCGATTTTTTCTTCGACGTTTCCCACAGAACACGGCTTAACAAATCGCTACAAAAAGTTCGATAAGAGCGAAAAAATAATTTCTAATTTTTCAAAAGATAGTCCGAAGCTGCAGGTTTTGTCAGAGATTTTAAAAAAGGAAGGTTATCGAACCGGCGCATTCACCGGCTCTTCAGGGCTGAGTGCCGAGCTGGGCTATAGTAAGGGCTTTGAAGTGTTTGAAGACGGCGTTTCTTTCGGCGGCATCGAAAGATCGGCAAAAAAAGCCTTTGATTGGCTTGGCGGTCTTAAAAAAAATGAAAAGTTTTTCTTGTTGGTCCACGGATACGACACTCACGGGCAATATGAGCTTCCGCAAAATTACACCGGCAAATTCATGGTCAAATCAAAAAAATTCAAAGGAACTAAAGAAGAAGAAATTGCTTTACGTGAAACAAAAGTTGAAGGAAAGTCGACCAACATCGATTATGGCGATAAAGAATTCTGGTCAGCCTGGTACGACAGTAAAATTTATGACGCCGATCAAAGAGTCGGAAAATTTCTGCAAGATTTTGAAAAAACACCTCAGGCAAAGAACACAATCATCATCTTACTTTCTGATCACGGCACCGAAATTTTTGAGCACGAGGCTATTGATCACGGCCACACCTTATACGACGAATTGCTCATGGTGCCGTTTATCTGGAAGGGCCCCGGCATAAAAAAGAACTTCGTTGTAAAAGAGCAAGTCACTACCCTTGATTTACTACCGACGCTGCTCGACTACTTATCAATCAAAGTTTCAAAAAACTTGAAGGCGCAAATGCAGGGACGCAGTTTGAAGCCCGCCCTACTCGGAAAAAAATTAGCTAGCGCCGATGTGTATTCAGAAACCGACTACCGCGAATTGGTGCATAAAAGATCCGTTCGAACAAAAGATGGGTGGAAATTCATCATAACTCTAGATGACGGGTCAGAAGAACTTTATGACTTAAAAAATGATCCATCAGAGAAAAAAAATCTATCGCTTTCAAACAATGCAAAAGCCGCTAAAATGCTGTCGCTTCTCGACAAACACTTAGATCTGGTTGCGAAAAAACCTAATAAATTCAAGTAATTGCTTAAAATTGGTGCAACCGCCAGGATTCGAACCTGGGACCCCAACATTCGTAGTGTTGTATTCTATCCAGCTGAACTACGGTTGCACTGTGTTTTGAATTGCGAATGACCTTTCTACATAAAATAGGGTCTAAAATCAAGAGCTGTGTGATGGCATACCTTGATTTGGTAAAAACGCTATGGCACTTTAGTTGAATGCGCTTTTTAGCGTCGAATTAAGCTTTATAATCATATCTGCGGAGAGATGGGTGAGTGGCTTAAACCAAGCGTTTGCTAAACGCTCGTACTACCAAAAGTGGTACCGAGGGTTCAAATCCCTCTCTCTCCGCCAATTTCGATGCTAAGTTTTAGAGTCAGCGCCCAAGACAATCAGAAAACAAGAAACAATAAAGAAAACATTAACTTAGATTGAAGAAGCCTTCGCGGGTCGTATTTTGTTGAATCATTGTAAATCATAGGAAATAACGGGGTTTGTGTACATGTTGTAGTAATTGGGTGTAGTAAACAAGTTGGTTATTACAATCACCAACATTCAAAAAGGATATACCATTTTTACAATTATAAAAAATAGCTAACTCTTTTATTTAAAGGATTTTAATGCCTGAATATAAACTAACAACGAATGAACTAATTGATCATTTGAATAAGCAAGTAAGTTTTTTATCTCGATCATGCGATGCATATGATCAAAAATTTGAAGATGAAGCTTGTCGAATCGCAGTCGCGATACGCGTGTTAGCGCACGACACAAAAAATTCAACTTCTATTTTAAATCACCTAAAATTAAAAAACAAAATAGATTTTTGGGATTCCGCAGATCCAATTATTCCAAATAATTTAGTTTCATCGCCCGCCTTAGTTTATCTTCAAATGAAGGTGGAAAATGGTGTCGCTCAAAACACTTATGAACCAAAACTAGAGAATAGCCCGAGCGGTTTGAATGGCAGTTGGCAAGGTTTCCAACATTGGTGGCCCAGCCAAGTAGTACTCAAAGATAAGAATAAAAAAGAATTCTCTCGAAAAGACTTAATTTTAAATTTATCTAATAAAGACGGTGGCGCACATGTTGACCAAAAGTTAACTCCTGATTTTGCAAAGTTATTAAAACTCAACTCAACAGGATGGCAAAAAATGGAAAATGGAAAATTTAGTGATTTTGATAACAATTGTGTTTATGCGTCTGTACGCCAGATCGGCTATGAAGTGTTAAAATCTATATCTGCATACCAAGATAAAGGTTTCCTTGGTAAAGTTTGATACTTTTTTCAATTTTTAAAAAAACATAATAAGTGCTGAAGTAACCGTAGAATCTTTATCTTTGTTTGTAGTCAAATATGATAGCCCAAAATTTAGCTTTGAATTTATATTTGCAACCGCTGATAGATTAATTAAACCGTCGAACGAAAATGCGGAGTAAAAATAGTGGA
>JAYVIY010000212.1:0-4130 GCA_043769795.1 Pseudobdellovibrio sp.
GGATCGGCGGCAAGGCATTTATCAATGCTGTTCGCCGCTTCCTTTGGGTTTTCTATAGTCAGATTAATTGAATTTTCGTAAGCCTCCTGAGTTTCGCGTGAAATAAATTTTTGCGCTATTTTTATTAAAAACTCGCTGGTTTCTTCTTTTTTCAGGGGCGTCGTTTCTACTTTAACTTGGTTCAAAAGCAACTGAAGAGCTTGGCTTTTCTTTTTTTGCAAAAGAAGGTCTGTCGCTTTTTTTCGAATCCCTTCATGGTCTAGTTCCTGAGCATAGCTTCCCGTGCAACATATATTTAGTAAAAAAAATGCCGCGCACAAAGTCGCGGCATTTCGAATTTTTAAAAAATCACAAATCATTCTTACTTTTTAAATGAAGTAAGTTGAATTGTCACCTTTCCTAATTGGCTGTCAGCTTTAGATTGTGCCATTCCAGAAAGCGGAATATCGCGAGGATTGATCCACATTTCAGAAATCTGTCCGTTATTCGCGTTATCTTTTACTTTTAAATAAATAACTTCAAATGTGCCTGCTGGAACTGTGATCTTGTCTTCTTTTTGGTCAATAACTTCCATGTCTTGTTTTGGCGGAGCTTGTTCTTTCCCGTTAACAAGCATTTTCTTAACTTGTCCGTTTGCCGGGTCGATCAACACTTCGATCTTTTGCTTTTGGATGGAGAGATCCACGTCCTGAACCATCCAAATTCCATCAGCTGCGATTTCACGAACATACATTTTCATTGTACCGTTCAAAAAACCACCCATATTCAGCTTGTAGTTGTTTTCTTGGCCGACTTTCCAATCTAAGCCTTGAGTTACTACAGACTCCTGAATGTGAGCCAATTGTGAAGCAAAAATAGATTCTGCTATTGTTCCGTGAGCACCTGCTGTCGCTGAAACTACTAATGTAGCCGCGAGAATTAATGACTTAAACATGTTCCCTCCCTGGGTTTTGAGTCTTTAAATTAATTTTTGTGAATTAATCACACCACAGGACTAAAGGCTGTTGCAAAAGCATTTCGCGTTAACACGGCTTATAAAGACAACTTGTTTATGGAACTAGACCAACGGCCTGACTAGCCTTGATGGCTTTGAACTAAAACTGTTCTCGGTTTGCTACCATTTGAGGGTCCAACTACGCCCTCTTTTTCGAAAAGCTCGATGAGTCGAGCGGCTCTAGGGTAACCAAGTTTAAACCTGCGCTGAATTAGAGATGCCGAAATTGCTTTTTGAGTTGCCGCCCACGAGAGAATTTCGTCGTACTTTTCGTCGTAATCTTCATCGGTTCCCATATCCACTCCGGCAAACTCGGCTCCTTCGCCACTCATTCCGGCAAAGCTGCCTTGAGAGGGTCCACCATCAAGAGCCCGCATTGCAATAGGATCATACTCGGGCTCAGCCTGGTCGGCCCAGAACTTTGCAACGCCATTAATTTCTGTTTCTTTAAGATAAGGTCCGTGATGACGAACAGCCTTTCCCGAGCCTCCAATAATAACTAACATATCACCCTGAGCTAGAAGTCGTTCAGCGCCCTGTTCGTCTAAAATAATTCGGGAATCCATTTTCGACGCCACTTTAAAGCTGATCCGACCCGGAATATTAGTTTTGATAAGGCCGGTAACCACTTCTTTTCGTGGAGACTGCATCGCTAACATAAGGTGAATTCCGCAAGCTCGAGCCATTTGAGCCAAGCGAACGATGTTCTGTTCAACATTGATCTTATCTACGGCCATTAAGTCGCCAAATTCTTCAACCGCGATCACTATATAGGGTTGTGACGAGTAATAATATTGCTCGAGCTTCATAATGCCTTGATTTTCGTATTCAGCATTAATTTTTTCATGTTCAGCAATTTGCTCGGTCGTGAATTTTTCAACGGCTTCATTGAATTGCTCAATATTTCTGGCGCCGAACTTACTCATTGATTTGTAGCGCTTTTCCATTTCTTTAACTGCCCAACGAAGCGCAAACACGGCTTTTTTGGGGTCTCTGATCGGAGGCATTATTAAATGCGGAATGTCGGCAAAGGCCGCTAAATCAACCTGCTTAGGATCGACAAGAATCATTCTCAATGTTTTAGGTGAATGTTTGAATAGAAATCCAGTTATAGTTGAAACGGTAAAAACAGATTTTCCCGAACCGGTTGTGCCGGCGATCAAAAGATGGGGCATTTTTCTGAGATCGACAATTTTCGGTTCACCATTGGTTTGCTTACCAAGAGCAATAGGAAGTTTTATTTCATCCGACCAGAAATTCTCATCGGCCAATAAATCTTTAAGATAGACTGTTTCCCGTTGCGCATTCGAAGTTTCAATTCCTATAACATCACGCCCGGGAATTGGGGCAATAATCCTCAATGACTCTGCAGAAAGTGCCAGTGCAAGATCGTCAGCCAGCTCAGTTACTTTGTTTACGCGAACATCCACATTAGGTTTAAATTCATACATGGTAACGGCAGGGCCCGGCTTGGCCGCCACGATTTGACCGTTAACACCGAACTGCTTGAGCTTTTCTAAGGTAATGTCCGCTTTGCGACGAATTTCTTTTTCATCTATTTTTATTCGAGTTAAAGGAGGGTCATCCAAAAGCGAAAGCTTCGGCATCATCCAGTTTGCAACACGTCTCGGTGTTTTGGTCGGCATGGTCACTTTACGGCGCGCGGGCGGCTCATAAGCCGAAACCGACACATTTTCTTCACCGGCCTTGTCATCGACTAACTCGAGCTCCGAAATTTCGCCGGAGGCTTCTTCAACTACAGCCAGATTCAGCTGAGGTTCAGGTAATAGATTTTTACTCTCAACCAAAATGGTTTCTGTGGATTTAGGGGTTTTTTTCGTCGCAGTTTTTATTTTGTATTCAGGAAACTTAAATCCTTTGTAGAATTGGGACTTCTGAAACCGATTTCCTTGGTCTCTGAAAAATCCAATTAATCCCATGACCATGCTGTTTATACTTATTTCAAAACAAAAAACCATCAGCATCGCCGCAACGGCCCAGAGTAAAACCTGTGTTCCTACGCTATTTAGCACTCTGATAAGGCCAACTGAAAGCCCAAGGCCGAGCAGGCCTCCTAAGTAAATTTGCTGTTCAAAAACTTTAACATCAGACCAATAAATTGAAGCCAATCCTGATAGACTGCAGACTAACAATGCCATCCAAACAATCCGTATATTTCTAACCTCAACCACTTCGCCCTTGAAGCTGAGAAACGCTGCTTGGAACAGGCCGGCCACCATGAGCCAGGCGGGAAGGCCCATTAGCTGATAAATCATGTCGGCAAGAAAACTTCCAAGAATTCCGCAATAATTCATTGTTTTTAAGCCCTGACCCAAAGAGTTGAATGAGGGGTCTTTTGGATTATAGCTGATTAAGGCTAGTCCGATAAAAATAGCTAAGCCTGAGTATCCTATAGACCTCACGTCGCTTTTAAATCTTTTAAAAAATATATTCATTAACTTGCATCCCGAGCGCCAGGCTCACCATTACTAATTTAAATCTTGGTTTGCCATTGTGCAAAATCCCTCAAGTCTAGTCAGGTCTAGTTTTTCCATTTCTTACTATTCGCAGAGGCTTTCTTGACATTGTATCGCGGTGATGGGATTTAGTTTGTCCCTCATGCTAAAAATCAATGAGATCTTCTATTCTATCCAGGGCGAGAGCAGCTATGCGGGAAACCGAACGGTGTTTATCCGTACGACCGGTTGCAGTTTGCGCTGTACTTATTGTGACACCAAGTACTCGTACTATGAAGGTGACTACTGGTCTTTTGAAAAAATTTTACAACAAATAAAAGAGTATGACGCCGAATATATCTGTATAACCGGCGGAGAGCCCTTGCTACAGCCTGAAATCCACAAGTTTATCAACATTTTGTGTGACCAAGGGCACAAAGTTTCACTCGAAACCAGCGGATCAAAATCAATTGAACACGTTGATCCAAGGGTTAAAATAATTCTTGACGTAAAAACGCCAGACAGCGGCGCAGCGAATAGTTTCTTGCCGGAAAACATCGTTTTTGCCTCTGAAAAAACGAGAATTGCAACTGAATACAAGTTTGTAATCAGTTCTGAAAACGATCTCGCATGGTCAGAAAATTTTTGCCGTCAACATGATTTATTAACAAAATTTACAG
>JAYVIY010000213.1:0-4121 GCA_043769795.1 Pseudobdellovibrio sp.
GCCAACTTGGTCTGGGTATTTTTGGTAACGGCCCCGGCCGTGTTTAAAAACGAAAAACCAATCGCAATAATAAGAAATAGTCTGAAAAGGGTGTTCATCGAAGTCCGCTCCACTTTTTTAGTAATTGTTTAGAAATCAGATTTAACAAATAAACCAGCAATAAACCAGAAAAAGAAGTCAGCAGTACTGCAGCAAAGACTTTGTCGAGCCGCTGCTGGGTTCTTGACGCATCAATAATACCGCCCAACCCCCCACCGGCAATAAACTCTCCGATAACCGCGCCGATCATTGCAAGTCCTGCAGAAATTTTAAGACCGGTGAAAATATGCGGAACTGCATTGGGCAAACGAAGTTTCAGCAGCAAATCTTTTTTTGAACCCCCATAAAGTCTAAAAAGATCGACCAGCGCTGGATCCACAAATTTAAGACCAGCCAATGTGTTGGCAATAACCGGAAACAGCGAAACTATAAATGAAGAAATCACCACGGTTTTAAGCCCGAAGCCGAACCAGATCACGAGCAGTGGCGCAATCGAAACGATAGGAACTGTCTGAAAAAAAGTTGCATAGGGATAAAGAGCTCTTTCAATCCAATCCGACGATGAAAGCAACAACGAAACAAAAATACCGAAAATACCTGCAAACACTAAACCCAGCATTGCAGCACCCAACGTCTGCTGCCCGGCATTCAAATACTCCTGATAATCTGCTTTCAGCGAATAAAATACCGCACTCGGAGCCGGTAATATATAAGACGGAACAGTTTGTGTACGAACTAAAATCTCACAAATTAATATGGCCAGTATAAATGGAATCAAAGGTGGAACAACCTGCTTTGTGATTTTTTTCATAAGGCTTCTGCACCATTCACGCTAACCGCAGCGTAGATTTTTTTAAGTTGTTCAGAAAAAATTCCTTCCATTCGGATTGAATTATTTCTTTCCTGTGGCAATTCAACTCTTAAATCAGCGGTGATTCGTGCCGGTTTGTCGGCCAGAACTAAAATTCTTTCACCCAGAAAACAGGCTTCATGAATCGAGTGAGTTACAAAAACGACCGTCAAGCGGTACTTGTGCCAGAGGCCACGTAGGTCTTCAGCCAGTCGAAATCGCGTTTGTTCGTCAAGGGCCGCAAAAGGTTCATCCAGAAGCAAAAGGCCCGGCTGAAGTGCCAATGCGCGAGCCAGCGAACCTCGCATTTTCATTCCTCCGGAAAGTTGCGCAGGATAAAGCCCGGCCGAGTCACTCAATCCGACCTGTGCCAATGCATTAAAGGCTTTTAAACTTCGGTCTTCTTTAGAAACTCCTTGCAACTCAAGAGGCAACTCCACATTTTCCATAAGAGTTCGCCATGGCATTAGGTGTGGCTCCTGAAATACAAAACCTTTATCAAAATTATTCTGTTCGACGTACAGCTGCCCCGAACTGACTTGGTCTAATCCGGCCATCATCCTGAGAAGCGTTGATTTACCGGAACCGGAAGGCCCCAGTAATACGACAAATTCTCCACGTTGAATATTGACACTTATATTACTGAGAACTGTGCCGCTTCCTAAAAAAGTTTTACTGACTTTTTCAAGAACAATATGTTGCTTTCCGTTATTTTGAAGCATGAGTAAAAATTAGACCATAGCAAAAACTCTCTTGCAAGTTTCTTGTCTGCCAATACCGGGTAATCCCAAGAACAAAAATTGCAGTCGTCGCTGATAAGAATGAGAGGCAAAAAACATGATTAACCAGACAGCAACGGTGAAGTGGCTCGGAGGATTGAGATTAGGCAAAGGCGAAGTCAGCACCGAAAGCGGAGCGCTGAAAAAAGTTCCGTTTACTTTCGGAGGCAGATTTGAACAAGATCCGGGAACGAGTCCGGAAGAGCTTCTTGCTGCGGCCCACGCATCTTGCTATTCGATGCATCTCGTGGGCGAACTTCAAAAAATAAATTTTGTCGCCGACTCTATCAAAGTAGAAGCCCGGGTCAAACTTGAAAATATGGAAAAAGACTGGAAAATCACGAGGATCTACCTTGATGTTGAAGCGGTGGTTCTCGGCTGCAATCCTGAAACCTTTGAAACTCTCGCCAACAGAGCCAAACTGAATTGTCCGGTTTCACAGGTCCTTAGGGCCGACATTATTCTTGAATCGCGGCTCATCGAACTTCCCGGCGAAGTTTTTGAACATGGGCCGGTTTAGAACTCAAAAAGATTACTTGCGCTTACTATACGTCGGCTTCGATGACTTCGAAGGCGGTTTATTATCAGCCTTCCAAACGCTGGGTTTGCTTTTGCCCGAACGCGGTACATCTTTGTATTTGTCATTCCGTGGTTTCGCAACTTTTTCCAGATTTCCTATGGTTTTTGAATTCGGTTTTGAAGAGGTTTTTCGAATCGGATCAAAGTCTTTCTTTTTATCTATTTTTTTATTTTTATAACGGTCTGAATTATTCGTTGAAGGTCGCTCGATAAACGCGAAGTCCGGGTCGACCTTTATTTCACTGGCGCCTTGCAAGTAAGGCTTAATTTTATTATACATTTTTGTGTCAGTAGACGTTACAAAGGTAATGGCGTTACCTACTCGACCGGCCCTTGCCGTTCGCCCTATGCGATGAAGAAAATCTTCGGCCTGAAAAGGTAAATCAAAATTGATAACATGATCCACATGAGGCACGTCAATACCACGAGCCAGTAAATCGGTGGCTACCACAATACGAATTTCACCTTCTCTAAAGTTTCGAACGACCCGGTTACGGTGCCCCTGTGACAGTCCGCCATGAATTAAGTCGGTCGAGTAACCGTATTCTTTTAAATACTGCCCCATACGTTCGCAGCTTCCCTGATTACCACAGAAAACTATAACACCGCCTTTGGTGGCGTTGAGCTCATCAAGTAAGCGATCATTTTTTTTGAATTTATCAATTAATAAAACTGTTTGTTTTAAACTCGCTACTGGCTCTTCAGCCTGTGACGATCTGATCATAAAAGCGTTGGAACCCATAAATAGCTGAGCAATGCCCTCAATAGCAGGACTGAAGCTGGCAGAGAACATTAACGTTTGTCTTTTACCCCGAAGAGTATTCTGAATATTTTTTAATTGCGGAGAAAAACCCATATCGAGCATGCGGTCAGCCTCATCGATGACCACATATTCTACGTTTTGCAATAGCAATTTATTACCGACTAAATGGTCGTTCAATCGGCCGGGAGTTCCGATAATTAGTCGCGGATTTTTCTTTAGCTGACTGATTTGTTTTGCACTTGGAATTCCGCCGATGACTAAAGCAGCGGTCATCGGAATATCCGCACATAAGGCCACAAAAACTTTTGATATCTGCTGCGCCATTTCTCTGCTCGGAGCCATTATAAGGGCCCGAGCCTCAGGATTTTTCTCAAGGGCGGTCAGAATCGGTAAGGCAAAAGCCAAAGTTTTTCCGCTTCCGGTTTGTGCCACAGCGACCAGATCAGCTTGATCAAGACCCACCGGAATGGCCTGAGATTGAACCTCCGTTGGCTTGGTTATCCCCATTTTTTCAAGAGCACCGAAAAGAAGAGGAGAAATAGACATGTCCTGAAAGCGGTTTACCCGTAAGGTCGAATTTTGTAATTTCATAGAGGGAACAGATAGCATGGCCGCTCTGAGATGAGAAAGACTATATCGCCTTCTGTAGATAATACAGCCAAAAAATACCGATTGAGGCCTCTAATGGCCCTAGACCTAGGGCCGGCAAAGCAAGACCGCGTCTCAAAACCGGAAAACGCCATATTAAATTAAAAAATAGCTCAGTAAACTCCGATAAATTCTATAGGAGTTGACCGGCTAATGTGGCTAAAGAATGAACGCTGTGGAAAATATGAATTATTAGAAAAATTGGCCAGCGGCGGAATGGCTGATATTTTCCTTGGCCGTTCGGTTTCTGCCGAAGGTGTGTGCCAATTTGTGGCCGTCAAACGAATTCAACCTCGCTTTTCAGATAATCCGCAGTTTCAGAGCATGTTCCGTGAAGAGGCCCGCGTTGCGATTGCTCTAAAAAACAAAAATATTGTTTCAACACTTGATTTCGGTTTTGAAAATGAACAGTACTATCTCGTCATGGACTTCATTGAGGGAGTAACTCTTAGGCAGCTCAGCA
>JAYVIY010000214.1:0-4100 GCA_043769795.1 Pseudobdellovibrio sp.
GCAACCTCAAATCCGATACCGTTTTTATCGCCAGTGGTGATCGCTATTTTTTTAAAGGGCTTCATTATAAGTTTTAATATTGGCTTCGAGCTTTTTCAGCTCGAACCAGTTCTTAAGCTGGCGTTCGAAATTCTGCTGAACCAAGGAGGCCTTAATAGAATCTTTTACTTTCAAGAAATTGGGATCCACAACAGTTTTCTTATCAAGCAGTTTAACGATGTGAAACCCATCCGGACCGCGAAGCACAGACGAAGTTGCATTCGTCGTCAAATCCCCAATTGCTTTTTCGATCTCAGGCAAGAACTCGCCCGATTTAAACACTCCAAGTACGCCATCCTTATTCGACCCGGGCGTTTCATCAAGCTGGTTAGCAAGAGCTTCAAAAGACTCACCGCTGTTCAATCGCTTAAAGGCTGCGCTGGCCCTATCAAGAGCCCCGGAGCTTCCGCCTTTTTTATTCGAAAAAAATATTTGCGATATTTTAAACTCGCCAACCCGAGCTCGATAATTTGGAAACTTCGATTGAAAAACCCCATAGGCGTCTTCGTCTGTAATTCGAAGCTTACTGACGATTTCCTTTTCGAAAAAAGTTTGTCTTTCAAAACGAGATTTTAAAACCTCTTTATACTCTGAAGCATTAAAGCCCTGACTGAGTAAAAATTTTTCAAATTCTTCGGGGTTCATCCGATTTTTTTTTGCCATTTGCGAAAACTCAGAATTTACATGATCTTCCGAAGCCGTTAGGCCCAAGCGCTTTATTTCTGATTCAACCAGTTTTTCCCTGATCAGAAAAGCAAGCTGCGATTTTTTGTCTGATTTTAAAACATCAATGCTTTCGCCCAACAAAAGTGTTTCATCTATTGCGCCCTGTTTTTTCACGCGGATCTGCATGTTTTTTAAATCTGACAAAAGAACAATTTCGTTATTAACTGTAGCAACAACCCTATCCACCACCTCTTTTGCCGAAGCGAGGCATGCGGAAAACAAAAGAACGACGCAAATAATTGATTTCATTGAGCACCTACCGGGTTTCGACCCGAATCGAATCTAGCATACTTAGATTTTTTTTAACTCGATATTTTTTGATTTGCACATCGAGCCAAGAAGTAAACCTGGCCGTTTCTCGCAAAGCCGAAACCTCAGATAAGATTTGAGAACGTGCTTCAGTAAATGTTCGGATTTTAAAGGGTTTCTTTTCTAAGAGCTTAAACAGGTGCGTGCCATCTGAAAGTTTCACAGGCCCAAGGGTTTCGCCAACCCCCTGTTTGAATGCCTTTTCTAAATCGGGAGAATATCCACGCTCAATCCAGCCATAGACATCTTTTGACTCAGGGTTGAACGCGCTCGAATATTTCTTCGCTACTTCTGAAAAAGGCTGTTTTCGAATCAGGGATTTAACAATTTCAGCCTCAGCGTCATCGCTGACTAATATATGCGCGAGCAAAACGGACTCTGGCTGCTCATATCGCGATCGATTATTATTATAATAAGAAAGCAACTCTTCATCCGCCGCTTTGTTTTCATTTTTTGCAAGCTCTGCCAGCAGGTGCTTCTTTTTTAAAACAGACTCAACCTTTTGAAGCCACTCTGAATAGCTAAGCCGAGACTCACTCAGAAGCTCTCTAAATAGAGAATCAGACGGATAGGCAGAAAGCATAGATTTAACTTCTTGATCAATTTCTGACTGCGAAAGAACCAGACTATTTTCTTTAAACCAGAGGTCTACGAAACTGGAAATGACAAAGTCATTTACAATTTGATCTTTAAAAACGGAAAGGATTTTCGGGTCTTTTGCCGAAAGCGCATCCAAATCCTTTAACTTAATGGCAAGCTCTTTTGAAAAATCCTTTGCCGAAAGGGATGCATTTTCTACCTGAACAAGTGGCTTGGTTAATATTTTATTTGAAATAAAGTCGCAAGAAGGTAAGACAACAAGCGACAATAGAAAAAGGGCCCTATTAAAATTATTCGACCAATTTGGTGTTAACATTTATCTTGTAGTTTTTTCTGACGCCATTGAAAAAAGAATCAAAGACCGCTTTTCGTTTTACATCGTAAACAGCCATTCTAATTTCTCTTTTTGTAGCCTCTTCGTAGCTACGACGACCGGTAAGTTTAATAATATGGAACCCAAATGGGGTTTCAATCAAGTTTGTAGTAGATTCTCCCACCTTAAGCGCATTGGCGGCTGCGTAATAAGCAGCAACCAATGAAATTCGAGACTGCCAACCGATGTCGCCACCGAGATTTTTAGTGGTAATGTCGTCCGAATAAAGTCGGACCAACTCTTCGAAAGGTCTTTTTGATTTTTTAACTTCTTCTAAAATTTCTTTACCGCGCTTGCGGGCTTCTTCGCGCTGCTCTGCAGTTGCTCCAGGCTTGACCTCAATTAGAATATCGGACAAACGAATTTGTGGATTATCCGTGTACCAACTCTTCATTTCGGCTTCTGTAACAGTATTTTCCTCGACTTTTTTGCCGATTTCTTTTTCAAGAAAAGCTTTATAGATTTCCTGATTAATACGATCTTGAACGATTGGATCTTTTTCGAATCCACGCTTGCGCGCCTCTTGTACACCTAATTCGTAACGAACAAGTTCCTCAAGAAAAACCGCTTTTGAAGGAGGATTCGCCAGCACTTGCGAAGTCACTTCGTTGTATCTTTTATTGAATTCTTCCAAGGTTATTTTTTTTGTTCCAACCGTTGCCACAACAGCGGATTCTTTGTTCTGTGCAAAAACCAGAGAGCTTACAAATATCAAAACGAATAAAGTCCATTTCATGTCGTGCATCCTTTGCTTCATCTAACGTAACTAAATGTTACAGTCAGCTTGGCGATACTCCAAATAAATAGGTGGCCTGTTGCCGCGCAGCAAAGAGTTGATTTTGCAGGGCTTTTGCTAATTCGGGAGAACGAGGGTCATCATCTTTTGTGATTGGACCAATTGGGCCGAGCCAAACAATAAAAACCTTAGCGAATGGTTTCGGGAAATACGCCTGATTCCAAGACCGCGGAAATTTCCAACAAGACTCGCAGTAAGCCCCGCCCGCAAAAATATCGGCTTTCACAAGCCGAGAAAGTTCAAACACTCCCGGCTTTACCTCGTAAATCGGGCCCTTCGGCCCGTCAACTGCGATGTTACAACCAGATCCATTTTTAATGAGCTGAATTAAGCCCTTTAGGGCCGACACCCCTCCGCGCGTAGACGAACCTCTTGAGGTTTTTCCGCCCAAGAGCTTGTAAACTACATTCATCATTTCGCCATCTTTACTTGTAGAAATCATTGTAGATAAACCATACTTATTTGCCAAAAATAGCAATGGGGCTTCGTCTCCGTGAAAATGCGCGAGGATATATGGTTTTTTGTTTTTAATATTTTCGATGAGCTTTTCAGGTTCGTAAATTTTTATTCGCCAGCTCCAAGAGCAAAGCCGGTAAAATATAAAGACTATTACCCCTACAACAATTCCGCGCAATCGATTTAACATTTAAACGTGCAAGAGCTTTTTAAACTCTTCAGTAAGTTTTGGAACAACCTCAAATGCATCACCAACAATACCATAAGTAGCTTTTTGAAAAATTGGTGCATTTGCATCGCTGTTAATAGCAACAATAACTTTACTTCCGCTCATGCCGGCCAAATGTTGAATTGCACCCGATATGCCCACAGCAATGTATAGAGTTGGAGCAACGGTTTTTCCGGTCTGGCCAACCTGCATCGAATGCCCAACCCATCCAGCATCAACGACGGCCCGTGAGGCGCCAACGGTTGCGCCAAGAACCCCGGCAAGGTCTTCAAGCATTTTAAAATTTGCAGCTTCTTTTAATCCGCGGCCGCCCGAAACAATAATATTTGCTTCGGTTAAATCTAGTTTTTCGGCCGCGCCGCGGACGATTTCTTTTATGATGGTTTTTAGGCTAGGTTTGGCGAAAGAAGCTTCGGTTATAGTTGCAGTTTTGGCTATATCCGCAGCTGCAACCGGAAGCTGATTTGCCCGCATCAACACTATTTTCACATTCGAATTCATAAAGGTAGCGTTTGCGAAACACTTTCCCGAATAAAGGGGTTTTTTAACTTTAACATCTTCTCCGGCAACAG
>JAYVIY010000215.1:0-4097 GCA_043769795.1 Pseudobdellovibrio sp.
GACTCACTGTGACAATGTCAGCTCCAACGCCCACCTGTTCCTTAAAGGCGCGAGCTAGAGTCGGGGTGGCGAATAAGTGATCAAAAGGGCAGTTAAAAAAGCCTTGAATTTGAGCCGCATGGAGGTCAACCGATACCACTCGGTTTGCTCCGGCGGTCGTGAGTAAATCGGCCATACATTTCGCTGATATCGGCGCCCGCGGCGCTACTTTTCGATCTTGCCGAGCATATCCGTAATAGGGAATAAGGGCAGTAACCGAAGCCGATGAAGCCCGCTTCAGAGCATCAAGCATAATAAAAAGTTCAATGTAATTCTGGTTTACCGGAGAACAGGTACTGGAAATAATAAAGACGTGTTTTCCGCGGACGCTTTCCTTAATTTCAACTTGGGTTTCGCCGTCGGCGAACGAATTCACCTGACTTTGTCCGAGAGGTACACCCAATAATCGAGCAACTTCGGTACCTAGTTGTTTTGTAGAATTTCCGGCAAAGATTTTTAAGTTCGAAAGCGACGACATAAAACCTCTTTAAGTATTTGCTGATAAGTTGTTAAGAAAACTACCAGCATCATATAAGAGTGTCACCATGAAGATTTAAGAAACCAGAGTTGCTGCTTTCAGTTGTGCTAAAAATTGCGCCAGTGCTAATGCCCGGTGAGATTTTTGAATTTTGAAGGCCGGGCCGAGTTCGGCCAGAGTCTTCGTTTCGCCTTCAGGAATAAAAACCGGATCGTACCCGAAACCAAGATTTCCTACGGGCTTACTGCTGATGTGGCCTTTTAGTACTCCTTCAAAAACCCATTCTTCATTTTGCGGAGTTAAAACCACGCTTACGCATTTGAACTGAGCTTTTCTATTGGTGCTGCTCCGAATTTGTATCATTTTCAGCAGTTTAGCCATATTTTCAGAATCTCGGGCATGTGGCCCGGCATATCTGGCTGTATGTATCCCGGGTAAATTGTTAAGGCCTTCCACTTCCAGTCCTGCATCTTCTCCTAAGACAAAGTGCTCAGATTTAAGCGCCTTAACAGATTTTGCCTTGATGCGGGCATTATCAAGAAACGTTAAACCATCTTCAGGCTTTGGTGTGAAATAAGGCAAATCGCTTTGCGAGAAAACTTTGAGCTCAGGAACTTTTCCCAAAGTCATTTTGTATTCTTCGAGTTTACCTTTGTTGCCGGTAGCGATCCACAATTCCATTTTTATTTCCAGACTTCTTGTATTATCTTTTCAGAGGAAAAAATGCGCCAATGACTTTTTCTTGTTCTAGAAACAGATTCTGACAGCCGATTTCTGCCAACGACATCATTTCAAGCAATTGTTGTTTAGAAAATGTTCCTTCTTCAGCGGTGCCTTGAATTTCAATGAAATCGTTTTTGTCAGTCATCACAAAATTCATGTCGGTTCCGATTTCAGAATCTTCTTCATAGTTTAAATCAAGAATGGGCGTGACCACATTATTCTGTTCATGCAAACCCACTGAAATCGCTGAAACATAATGCTTTAACGGAAAAGTTTTTATTTCCGACAGATCTTTTAATTTTTTAAGCGCGAAGGCCAGCGCAACAAAACCGCCGGTCACCGCAGCCGTACGGGTGCCTCCATCAGCATTAATAACATCACAATCAATGGTAATTTGTTTTTCACCGAGTGATTTTAAGTCGACGCATGATCTAAGTGAACGGCCGACCAATCTTGAAATTTCTTGAGTGCGCCCACCGGATTGAGATTTTTCACGCTTAATTCGGGTATGTGTCGAGCGTGGCAGCATTCCATATTCGGCCGTTACCCATCCCGCACCCGAACCGGATAACCACGAAGGAGCTTTCGACTCATAACTGGCTGAACAAAGTACCCGCGTTTTGCCGAATTCGACCATGACCGAGCCTTCGGCATAGTCGAGAACGTGAGGAGTAATCTTTATATTTCGAAGTTGATTTGTGAGGCGTGAGTCGTGTCTTTTCATATGTTATATCTCTTACAGCACGCTCAGTTTGTCACTCTTTTCTTTATATTTAAGAATAGCTGAGGCTAACAGGCGGGCCATTTCGTTCTGGTAAATTTCTGATGTAAGTTTTTTAGCCTCGCGCCGGTTTGAAATAAATCCGAGCTCAACAAGAATAGATGGCATTGACGTGTGCTCAATAACATAAAAAGGGGCGCGTTTGATAATACTTTTTTGTTCGGATTCTGTCGATTTTTCTCGAAATGAACGGCTGAGCAGAAGGCTTTTTTCGGTTTTTTCGTAAAGAGAAAAATCGCTTTTTATTTTTTCGATCACTTCGATATTAGAGATTATTGAACTGCCTTTAGAGACTTCTTTGTTTTCAATCGGCTTTGGATTCGGCGAATTAAAATAAAACTCCATGCCGTTGACATATTCAACGTTCGAGGTGTTCGCATGTAAACTGATGAAGAGATCCGCCTTCAGTTCGTTGGCATAAAGAACTCGGTTCTTCAAAGAAAGACCGGAATTGTCTTCGCGGGTCAGAGTGGTTTTTAAATTAGACTGAAGATCCAGTTGTTGTTTTACTTTTTTAGCGATTTCTAAAACGATTTTCGATTCTACAAAAGAATCTCTCATGGCGCCGAGGTCCTGTCCGCCATGCCCAGGATCGATGACAATATGAAAAGGCATCTCAGCTGAATTTACAAAAGAGGCAATGAATAAAAATGAAAATATGTAGGAGGTTAAAAACTTCACTTCTATCAGATTATCGCTATTCGCGAGAAAAGAGAAAAAAAAAGACGGCCAGGTTTGGGGGGGGGAGTCCTAGCCGCCATGGGGGGGTACCTTTATATAGAGCAAGACTTAAACCCACCTAAACGGCATTATATTGAATCTGGGTTGTATAAAATTTTGACAGTGACGTAACATGGCGGTACTTTGAGATAGAGGTCGACTTGAATTCATCTGATTCAGATTCAAAATGGGCGCTATACAATCCTTTAAAGTCTTGGACCCTCTTTAATTTAAATAGAAACGATCTAAGACTTGTTATCAGAAGCTTAAATGATACTGAAGTCAGACTGACGAAAATTTCAGAAAAAGGCTCGACGAGCTGGAAGGCTCTCGATCGCCAACTTCACGCTGACTTCTTTCCGATAAAAGATACGCCAGATAGTTTAAATGACAACACCGGCTATCCTGAAATAGTTCACAATGCCGACGCGGTGACCGATACCGGTTATTTTATCATAAAGCCCAACCGTATTTTGCATCCCCGCCTTCATCAGCGTTACGACGTTTCAGTTCCTTGCGTGCTCATAGGAAATACAAAACAATTTCATACTGAATCTGTTGATTTATCCGAAGGTGGACTGCATTTTAAAGACTCTATTCCGCCCTGGATCGCAGGCTATTTTCTGGTTATTGTAAAATCCAACTATCAATTGATGTGCAGCTTAGTCGAAGATCAAAAAGAAAAGAAGCGAGTGCAAATCGTTTCTGAAGAATCCGACTTTCACTATATCCAATACAAAAACTGGCTGACGACGTTTTAAATTTCCTTCTGCATAAGCAGAGTTCGAGTCGGAAATGCAAACTCAAGTTTCTGTTCTTTAGATACTTTGAAAATTAAATTTAAAAATTCACCGGTTTTAGCCAATTCATTTTCGTCAAAATTAATTTTGTAATGAAAGTTAACTATCACGTTCATCGCCGAGTCTCCGAAGCTATTTAAAAAAATTGCAATACGCTCGCGATCAACGCATTCATTTTGCAAGAGCTCATATTTTAAATTATCGGCAAATTGCTGCAACGAAACCGGACTGGCTTCGTAGGTAAATCCGATAATATGACGAAAGCGAATCCAATTTTCACGCTTGCTGAGGTTGTCGATTTTTTCTTTGGCGACAATAGAGTTCGGAATCATAACTGATGAATTGTAAGCGGTTTTTATATGGGTCGAGCGAAAACCAATTTCTTCAACAAGGCCTTCGGTATCTCCGATTTTTACGCTGTCACCGAGCTTGAAAGGAGAGTCTAACAGAATCGTTATAGTACCGAAAACATTGGCAACTGTGTCCTGAGCTGCAAAGGCCAAAGCCACACCACCGATGCCTAGGCCAGCCAATAGCGCCGTTACATTAACGCCGA
>JAYVIY010000216.1:0-4048 GCA_043769795.1 Pseudobdellovibrio sp.
ATAGTAATCAAGAAAAAACAGCGGCGTGCCACCGGTGCAGATTAAATCATTGGCACACATGGCAACCAAATCTTGTCCGACACCAGAGTAGTCATTGAAAAAACTAGCTAACTTAACTTTAGTGCCAACTCCATCCGTACAAGACACTAATACCGGATGCTTCATTTCCGGAAATTTACCATCAAACAAGGCGGCAAATCCGCCAATTCCGGATATCACTCTTTTTCGATAGTCAGGCACGTCTGATTTAAGAAGATTTTTTTTTGATTCGGAAGTTTCAGTATCAGAAGGGTTTTGAAGCCACGATACCAAATCATCACCAGCTTGAATGTCGACACCACTTTTTTTGTAGTCGATCAAGGATTCCTCCGAAGTTGTATAGTCAGTAAATTACCAGCGACCCTATAGAATGAAAACCCGTTTTTTTGTTAACGCTTCAAGACTAAAGCAGAGTTAAATTACAACTTTCACTGCAACTCTTTTTTAACTTACCTTACACTAAGTATGTGCAATTTATTTCCCTTAAGAAACTACTATTTTCAATTTTACTTGTAAGCTCATTTCATCAGCATGCCTATGCACAAAACGCTGATATTGATGAAGGCTTCGATCCATTTTCAGACTACAATGAAGTCGAGCAAAGCGCTGAAGAAGAAGCCGATATTAACTTTTTTAAAAATGGTCGTTTTTTAACTATTGGGCTTTTGCTAGGCTATCAAGGCTTTACGGAGGGTTTTTCTCAGGGGTACTCTCCTGCACCTTCTTGGGGCTTTCAATTCAGTTATTTTTTTGATCTGCAGATTGCAACCTCATTGAGCTACTCGATTTCAGATCATGCTGTGGATTTTAATAGTTACAATGATGCGAATTTTACCAGCGTTTCTGAGCATTATACAGGTACGGTTAATCTTCAGACATTCGATCTAAACGTAAAGTATTACTTTAACACTGAAAACGTAACCCGCGGATTAGCTGACTTGAATCCTTATCTTCTTCTTGGCGTAGGACAATTTATAAGGACCTATAATCTCTCAAAAGCTCTGCCACTTGAACCAGATAAGCCGGTAGGAATAAAAATTGCCAGCGGAATTGAAATCCCTCTTATGCGACATCGAGCCTATCTTGGGCTTCAGGCCACCTATCATTATGTGCAGTTTCCCGATGAAAATAACGATCGCATTGAAGAAATTAAAACAGGACAACCGGATCCGGTGCTGAGTCCGGTAAGACCCCGGTTAAACGGTGATGTTTTTGAGTTGAGCACGAGCATCGGTGTGAATTTCTAGCGTTTTTGGCTGGTTCTTGTCATACATATTTGCTCGCCATCTTCACCTTTATAACAAACTTTATCGTAGTGTTCATGCTCGCTTTTAGTTGCTTCTGCCCCTCGAGGAATTAATTTTGCCAGACTGGCATCAGCGGGAACCCGATTTTTACTCAGACTTTGCCCCATCATTATTCCTATTCCTAAAATTAAGAAAACGAAAAAAGCCACGAACAAATGTTTTTTCTGGTTGTTGGCGAAATCTCGTTGCGGTTGATTAAGATCTTTATAGGCAGTGACATAACCGTTCGATTCCTGAGGAGCTACGACTTCCTTTATTTCACGAATAGCTGGCGCAGGGCTCGTGGTCTTCACAATATGGTTTTCATAACTTTTTACAATTTTAGAAATAGGTTTACTCACAAAAACCCCTTTTGATGAGTGATGTGAACTTATCGGAATACTTCAGCTCGACGATGAGCTTGTTTGACCTGATTCGTGCATGAATTGTATCGAACTGAGACGCTTAAACGAAAATTCCTACGAAGAGCATGACCAAACCTAGGATTACAACGCTCGGAACCACCCACTTAAGAAAGAAAATCCAATGCGAGAACATCGCCCGGCTGGTCGGAAATTCCTCATTTATAAAAAGCTTTTTGCGATCGGTCTCATTCAGGGTCTTAAAAAAGATCAGTACCATTCCAAGAACCGCAATCGGCAACATCACATTTATCAGCGTTGAATCAAAGATCTCGATCACACTATGTCCGAGAATCTTTACGTCTTTAAATAGAGTGCCCGAAAAGGCCGGAAAAACGGTCATGGCTAAAATTACGATTATCGACAACGATGCCGCTAAAGGTCGCTTCATATCAGGTCTTTTTTCAGTGAGATTTGCGGTAATAGTTTCAAGTAAGCCAATACTCGCATTCAACGCTGCTAACCATAAAAACAAAAAGAATATGAGGCCGAAAAGAATTCCACCTTTTATCGACGATAAAAACGATGGGAGCACATCAAAAACCAAACTCGGATCGGTCGCAATTTGTTTCGAACTGGAAAATGCGATCGGAAAAATCAATAAGACAGCAATAATTGAGATCAGGGTGTCAACGACTGTTACACGCCAACCTATGGTCGGTAAATGGTCTTCATTTTTAAAATAACTTCCGAAAGTAACCATGGTTCCGAATCCGAGCGACAACGTAAAGAACACATGACCTGTGGCGTGCCCAAGAGAACCCCAACTGAGTTTTGAAAAGTCCGGGTAAAACAAGAAACGTAATACTTGACGAGTTGAATCTAGCGAAAGAGAACCTATCAATAAAACCACTACGAGCAAACCAAACACCGGAAGCAAGGATGAGATGCGTTTTTCAACTCCCTCGCCGAATCCTTTAACGACAATTACTGCCGCCACAAGCAAATGTACACTGGCAAGCAAGAATTGCAGCCAACTGTTCTGCAAGAGAACATTTACAGAAATACTTTTCAGATAAAATTCAGAATTCGACTGAAAAAGACTCATTATAAACTGCGTAAGATAATGAAGGACCCAGCCGCTGATCACTGAATAGTACGAAAGCGTTACCGCACTGATGAAAAGACTGAACCATCCAAAAATATAATATTTACTTCGACTTAAAGTGGATATGTGTCGAGTGGCCGCTAGAATACTGGTACCGGTATATCTACCGATCATCAATTCAGATATCAATAGTGCAAGCCCCACGGTGAGCGCTAAAAAAACATAGAGCAAAAGAAACGCACCGCCGCCATTTTCACCGACAATATAAGGAAATCGCCATAAATTACCCAGGCCGCAGGCACTGCCGATCGCCAACAGATAAAATGAAAATCTGTTTTTAAATGACGACCTTCGTACTGGCATATCAGTTTTCGCTCTTCTTGCTCGATTTCATACAGTAAATTCGAATCGGGATACCATGTAAATCAAATTTTTCTTTCATATTTTTAATCAGAAACCGACGATAAGAATTTGTGACGCCGTCAGGATGATTAGCAAACGCAATAAACGATGGCGGCACCTGTTTTGTCTGGGTTAAATAGTAGAATTTAACATTGGTAATTCCGTAAACGGGTGCCGGAGCCTGGCGAATAGTTTCAAAAAAGAAATCATTAAGATCCGAAGTTGAAATTTTCTTATTTAATTTAGCACTAACCGCTTCAATCATTTTAAAAAGATCCGGAATCCCAGCGCCGGTCTTAGCCGACGTGAAAACTACAGGAACATCAACGAAAAAATGAAACTCTTTAAGCACTTGCTCGCGGAATGTCTCTCGGTATTTCGGAATTTCTTCAACGGCCACATCAGACTTATTCGCGACAATAATTACGCCTTTATGATCTTCTAGAATCTGTTGCATGATCTTAGCATCCTGCTCTGAAGGGCCAGTGTTTCCGTCAACAACCAGCAATACAATGTCAGATCTGCGAATGGACTCTTGTGATTTAAAAGCGGCGATAATTTCAATATCATCTTCTCTGCGCGAATGCCGTCTGAGCCCGGCCGTATCTACAATAATGTATTTTTGATCATTATAAACAAATGGCGAATCCACTGAATCCACCGTAGTGCCGGCCACGTCAGAAACCAACATCCGGTGTACTCCGAGAAGGCAATTGCAGAGGGAGCTTTTACCCACATTAGGCTTACCGACCATAGCGATCTGCATTCCTTCTTTGAGGGTTTCTTTTGCGTCCGGAATACTGACATTAATCCACTCCATAACTTCTGCAACACCACGGCGCTGTTCGAAA
>JAYVIY010000217.1:0-4044 GCA_043769795.1 Pseudobdellovibrio sp.
CCGGTCCATACCGCCGATTCGTTATCCGACTGAAAAACAATGAATTTATTGTGCATAATATCTGGGCTTGGTGGCCATTCAATTCGCGCTTTGGTTTCAATTTCAGATCTGCAATTTTTATTAAGTGACTCAACCAAGCTCGGTGTGTCTTCATACTGAAACTGCAGCGGTATTTTACCTTGCGAGTCTTTCTTGAAGACATTGGGCTCGCTGGTCACGTCACCACGATGCGAAAAAATCAGCGGAGTTTTCGAAACTAAACCGGTTGAATCGAAGACGCCACGTACGTCGGTGCCCTCATCTATTTTATCCATGAGCGCGTTGTAAAATGGCAGCATCGATTTTTTAACATCATCCACCCCGTAGAGGGCCATTGAGATTTGATTCCATTTTTTGCTCTTAATGATGTCGGCCAGTTTCAGCGATAAAAAAAGACTTGCATCTCGTTTTTCACGGGGCAGATCAAATTGATTGGTGAAAAAATAATTTAGGCTTGGCTCGAGCGGACGCGAAATTTTCTGAAGCCGGCCCAAGCTCTCGTCGGTTTCCTGCCTGAATGTTTTGCTGGGCTTCAGTAGCGGGACTTTTTCAAGGCAGGCCCAGTCTTCGAGATCTTCACAGAGCAAAAATTGCGTCGAGGAGTTGAGGAGTCGATCAAAACTGGTACGGGCTTCTTCTGATAATGGGCTCTTGTCGGTCTTGCTTGGATCAAGCCCCAGAAATTCAAAATAGTTTGCAAGGCTATCTGAAAGTAAACTGATATCTTTTTGAGTTAGATCTTTATTATCTTTATTTTTTTTTAGATTAGCTTCGACGAATTTTTGCAGATAGGGGTAACTCTGCAATTTCGGAAATTTTTTTTTTAGAGATTCTTCTGTTTGCGCCGATGCAGGAAGTCTTGTATCTGAATTGCAGTTGGCATCTAAGGTGATTTTTCGGTTACCAATCACTGCCGTACAAACTCGGGCCTGATCGGCCACTCGGATGAATTCGATCTGCGCCTCAGTCGCATTTTCAGAAATTTTCAAAGAGGCCCAGTGCTGAGTTTGGGGAGCGAGGTAGAGTGACTTCACGGCAGTGTCTTCACTCATGTAAGAAACCGGCTTGGCTTTTAAAACTTCACGGCCTGAACCTGAAATAACGGCTGGAATATCGCCGAAATTAATAAGTGCGCTGATGTGGGCGTGGCCTAGAAAAACTGCAGAAATTTTCTTTGCCAGTTCTGATTTGAAAACGCTGCGCATTCTCAGCTGAAATTGTTCTCGTTGCCGCCAGTGGTCGTCGGATCCCGAAGTGTAAGTCGGGTGGTGGTAAACTAAAAATATCAGAACTTCCTGAGCTTTTGTTAATTCTTCTTGAAGCCAACCGAACTGAGCATCCAGGTTTGCTTGGTTATCCGAATTCATAACAATAAATCTCGCGCCATTTTTTACAACCGAATAGAACTCTCCCGGAGACCCAAAATATTTTATTTCGTTCTCATAGCCCTTATGATGATTGCCTATAGCCACCACATCAAAATTGATTCCCGACTTTTTCCAGTTGTTCCAGGTCCAGGCATAGTTACCGAAATATAGATTATCGCCGGTCAGAATGACGGACTTAATTTTTTCATTCATTATTGAATCGCGCAGAGCATCCATTTCAGGCCCGATCAATCCGGCATCGCCGACGATGGCCATAGGTGCATTTTCAGATTGAATGACTCTTTTACTGATCTGGTTTGTGGTGTTAGTGCTGCAAGAAACCAAAGCAGCAGCCGAAAAGCTTGTTAACAGCAGTACGTTTATTCGGATGTCAGAAAAAAATCGTATCATGTTTTTATTGTAATTAAATTTCTTGATTTAAGCAAAATCAAAATGAGAATGGATACTTAACCCCGACGCTGAGAACACTGTAAGAAAAGTTTTTGTAAGTGGCATCATAACGGGTGGTGATTCCGTTTGCGGTATTGCTTCCCATCGTGAATGTAGCCGCTTCGACAAAACCGACGTAGGGTTCTTTTTCAGCGTAACTGAGACCGATTTTAGCAGCACTGGCCGTATCGGTCGACGCGGGTGTAGTGTCGTTTTGAGCCTGCATCGCTCCCAGACCGAAATACAAATTAAATTTCGGAGCCACGTCATAGCCCGCGAAAATGTATTCGCTAAATTGCTTACTGCTAGTCGATGAATTTGAAACAGAATTACTCCCCACGTTGAGAAAGTGGGCTTGAGCATCGATACCTATGGAGATTTTATTTTCTAGTTTCATACCAATTCCAAAACCTAGACCCCAGCCGTTAATAGCACTTTTAGCGGACTGCCCGCCAAAAACAGGCACGGTCACTTCGTATTGAAAATCTTGTTGGCCCTGCTGGTAACTTAACATTGGTTCAAAGAAGTATTTGGCCTGCGCCGATTCGCAAATCGATATGAAGAGACACACTAAAAAAAGAGTTTTTAACTGCAGAACTATGTTTGTCATACCTATTTATCGGAACAGAAATTGCCTTCCTTCATGCGACTTTAGACCAGCTTACTTTGATTCAAAAGGAGGGGCTAGTAAAAATCCTCTGCTCTAGTTATTTGTTAAATAGCCACTTAATATTGTATTCAGTATGAAAATCGAAAGTGAAAAAATTGGAGTGTTGCCGTTTGATAGAAAACGCTGTGCTCATTTGAAGCCCGATCAGCTTGAGATTCTTGAGCTCTTCAGAAAATCTTACAGCATTTTTGAAGTGACTCAGTATTTTTTTAGTCAGGGCATTTTGGTTTCATTTCAAACTCTTCTGCAGGTCATCGAATTTTTGTTGCAGGAAAAATTAATCGTCAATGAAAATTTCTACAGTTACTTTAAGAAAGAGCCAGCCAGTCAGGGGCTTGTGAAAAAATTGTCAGAAAGTCTGCTTGAATCTTTTTACTATTACAAAGATGTTCCGCCTTCGGAACAAAAATCAAAGATAGAAAAGATTAAAGATAAAGCAGCATTAGTTCCGTTTTTTAGATCATTAAGCCCTGAAGTTCTTGAGGTGTTCTTGCAAAATTCAAACCTGATAAGCGTTCCGGCAGGCGTGTTGCTTTGCCAACAGGGAGCATCTCAGCGCTCAATGCTGGTTTTACTTCGAGGTGAAGCGACGGTTTATAAGAATGAAAATCCGCGAAAGAAAATTGTGGTACTGAGTAAAAACAGCGTATTTGGCGAGACCGGATTTTTTTTCGGTGAACCACGCAGCGCCACAGTGCAGACAGATAAGGATTGCGAAGTGCTCGTCATCAAATATGTGCCCGAAATATTTGATAGGATGATCAAAACCGAAAAAGCCAGGCAGTTGCAGCTGAGAATCTGGGCCATTCATGCGCTTCTCAGGTCGCAGCATTTCCGGGATTTACCTCAGGAGTGTTTTGATGCACTCATTTTTTCAGGCGAATTTAAAACTGTTGCGGCAAAAAGTATTATTTGCAAACAGGGAGAAAACGGAAAAACCAGTTATGTTATCGTTCAGGGTTCGGTGAATGTCAGTATTGATTCAGTATTTGTTAGAAGCCTAACCCAGGGAGATACTTTCGGGGAAATAGCTCTTACTTTATCACAGGGTAAGCGCACCGCCACCGTACAGGCAATTACTGAACTACTTGTGCTTGAAATCTCAATGGAAAATTTTTATCGATTGATGTCTCAAAATTTGTTGCTGGCCTGCGAGATTGAAAAGCTGGCTTTACAGAGGTTAAGCTCGACCTAGGTCGCATGAAAAAATAGCTTTCTTTTGCCGATAAGTTAAAATGCAATCACCACAAAAAAATTCTCTCGAAATAAAAGAAAAAGTTCTCAGACTTGCCGAGCTGCTCTATCGCCGGATCCCACCCAAGAATAAATCTCAGATTTCCCGCGACACCATTATGAATTCTCTGGTTTTAGTATCGCTTGTTGCCGGCGTTATATTGCTCGGAAGTAAATACCAGGACAGCCAGCATATGGCGACCTTAGAAATTGCCCCCGCAAAATGGACCATTCTTATGGGGCACTCAGAGGTCGATTGCTTAGACAAAAAAAACAAAAGTGAAT
>JAYVIY010000218.1:0-4023 GCA_043769795.1 Pseudobdellovibrio sp.
TATGCTTTGGAAATTTAAATTTGCAGCCTTCTGAGCTTTCACTGTACTCAAACTTATTCAACTTTATCTGATCATAGTTTAAATTCAGACCGCCGAGAAGTTTGGCCAGATCATAGTATATGTCGCCGAACTCGATCTGACCGGCAAATTCCTGTCGCCAGTCGATAAGCTTAAAGTTGCCACTGGATTTGTCATAAATAACATTGTCGGGCTGCAAATCACCATGAATGAAAAAGGCTGATCCTTCATACAAAAAATGCCAGTCAAGTTGGGTTAAAAGTTCACGGGCAGATGGAATTTCAACTCCATTTATACAATTAGGTTCTTGTCCGGGATATTTCAATTCAAATAAACTCAGTCTTTGCGCTGTCTTTTGAAAATAAAATTTTTCGCAAAGATCCCGCAATCGGGCTGAGTCTATATCTTTTTTCAGCCAAACTTCCTGTTTGAGCCAATTTAGAAATTTACAAAAGACTTCAACTTCACTGTGCTTATAAAGTGTTTCACCGGGCAAATAGGGGTAACTGTAAAAGCAATTTTTATGCGCCTCTATTGACGGAAATATCGCCGGGTTGATTTTGGCTTTTTTGACCCTAAGCTCGGCAATTTCAGGATTTTGGAAAAATTTGACGATACGCTCTCTTAAAACATAAATGAATTCATCGGCTTTACTGAAGTCGTAGTTTTCGTGTTTTTTGAGCTCTTTGATATACTTTTCTTTTGTGCCTACATCGGTCCAAGAAATCGAATATGATTTCAGCAATCCTAGTTTTATCATCTCTTCAAGGCCGCTGGAAATTTGCTTTTCGTTTTTTATAAGTTGAGCGCTATCCAAACCCTTAAAGAACAATTCAAAATCTTTAATAAAAAGCAAACCTGTAAACGACCAGATAATTTCGCTATCTATAGCCTGCTTATCGTGCAAGGCACTTACGTTTCCATCGGTAATCGAAACATTACAGTAATTTGCCGAATCGGCTACCGAGGAAGAAGCCGTGGCCATCCAATTGCCTGTGGTCGGAAATTTCTTGATGTCTTCGATCCAGAGGGTATCACAGCAAACGAGGTAAAAATCAGAACTCAGTACTTCTTTGCAATATGAAACTGACAATCCGGGCCCGCTGCCCGGCCCTTCAAATTTGGTAACTTCTACAAAGGTAAATTTATGCCCTGGATGCGCAATCGACAAGTAATCCCTAACCTGACCTGACTTATATCCGACAGCAATAACGAATTCTGAATCGGCCGGAAATTTTTCAATAATATGACTGATGACTGCTTTTCTATTTACCGGCAATAGCGCCTTATTGATAATTTTGGAATAATGACCCATTCTTATTCCATTACCAGCAGCCAAAATACAAACTTTAGGATTCATTTTTAAATTTAAGTAGCTCTTGAAAATGAAGTCAATCAGCAATATCTTGAAAGAATGAAGATTGCCATTGCAATACCCTGTTACAACTGTGAGCTGCAATTACCGAGACTTTTGTTAGAGCTTGATTCTATATTAAGCCTGCGAAGTGAAATCAAAAAAATCTTGATCATTGAGAACAGAAGCAAAGATAATACTTTAAAAACCGCAGTGAAGTCTGTTTCGGGGCTTAAATCAAAAAATCTATTTTCTATTTATCAAAACCCCGAAAACATCGGCTTAGGTGGCACTCATAAAATAGCTTTTACTCTGGGTTACGAACTTGAAATGACGCACTTGATGATTTTGCACGGAGATCACCAGGCTTCGGCAATGGATATTCCTGGTCTTATTGAAAAATCAGTTAAGAATGAAGCAGCTTCAGTTCTGGGTTCAAGATTTTCTGACTTAAGAAAATTGAGCGGTTACAGCAAAACCAGAAAAGCGGGCAACCTAGCTCTTAATAAAATTTACTCTTTGGTCACAAGAAAAAAAATAACTGATCTTGGATCAGGACTGAATCTTTTCAGGCTTAGCGATTTTGTTTCCGAACATTATCAACAATTAGATAACGGTTTCGCGTTTAATATGGATCTCTTGGTGTACATGGTCCGTGAAAAAATTAAGTTCTATTATATTCCTATAAAATGGAGCAATGTCGATCAGGTGTCGAATGCCCGAGCGTTTGCCGTGGGATTAAAGGCTCTAATGATCCTATTCAAGTGGCCCTTTCTAAGTGAAGTTCAAAATAGAAGCCATTTCAAATCTTACAAAATTGCTAATGACTGACGCTGGATTCCGGCAAAGAAAAAATGAGATCAGTCTAACCAAGAAATTCTCCCTGAGGTCTGGCGTGGGGCTTTGGGGGGATTATGATCGGGATATCCAACAACAACCGCGCAAAGCAGTTCAAGCTCGCCGCGCTTATATTCCTCAAGCTGATCCACACCTAAAAAAGCGTCAACTTCTCGTTGAATTTCGAGCGGCGCTCCCATCGTGCAACAGCCCAAGTCCTCAACCAGACAAGCCAAGTTAAGATTCTCTACAGCCATATAGACGCTACCTATGCTTGTATAATGACGTTCTTCAGGTGAATTCTGCGAATAGGCAAAAATGATGACAGGCGCATTTCCGAGGGTGAAAAAAAATCTTTCGGTAAAATCATAAAGCGAAGGTTTCAGTTTTTGTTGTAAAATATCTTTGATGCCCAACCAAGATTTCTGAGAATATTTCAGATACTCGTCGCGCTTCTTACCCTGAACGACGAAGAATCTCCAGTTTTGTCTGTTTTTACCTGAAGGTGCATGTTCGGCGGCACCGAGAAGGCGCTCAAGCACTTCACGGGGAACCGATTCTTTTTTGAACTGTCTGATTGATTTGCGAGATTCAATTATCTTATAAAAATCATCACGGTTTATTTGACCCATGCGAGTGATTATAACAATATATAAACAAATGAATAAAGTAGAAATTAAGTCAGAGACCAAGAATAAAAGGGCCATTATTGTACTTCTGGTGCTGGCTGCTTTTGCCGCTGTTCTCTCTTCGTTTCCGAGCGTACAGAGCCGGACAAAATCTTTTTTTGCAAAAGACTCACGTTTAATACTAGCGAAAGTAAATGCCTATTTTGGCTCAGACCAAAAGGAATTCTTAATCCTTAAGATTAAAGATTCTTCCGGAATTCAAATCGAAATATATGAAGTCACTTCACAGGCGGGAAATCCACAGACCCAACAAAGCTTTAAACAAAGATTTGAATTACTACAAGACTCTGACGCCTACATTACTCTCGACAAAAACACGACAAACCTGGCACTTTCTGATGTAGATAAGGATGGCCAGCTCGATATTATTGCACCGTCAGTAGATAGAAATGGAAATCTGCGCCTTAATACTTACCGGTTTAACAGTGACTTGCGCAGTTTCGAACCCCTCGTTGAACTTAATAAGTAGTTACTTTTTCGGTTGCTTCAGATCACGCCAAGATCTATTTGCGCGCAATTTCGCGTTCAGCTGATATTCCTTTACGGCCTTATTGTGCTGTTGAACATTTTCAGAAAAAATATGAGTGCCGTTGTTCTGACTTACGAAAAATAAATAACTGGATTTCGCAGGATTAACTGCGGCCAAAAGGGCCTCTTTTCCAGGGTTAGAAATCGGAGTTGGGGGTAAGCCGGCCATTGTATAGGTATTGTACGAAGTCGGCGTTAAAAGATCATTCTTGGTAATATTGGATGGCATTTTGCCGAGTTTCACTGCCATTCCGTAAAGCACAGTTGGGTCAGTCTGTAGTCGCATCTTTTTCACAATTCGATTGTGAAAAACAGAAGACACTAAGGGCCGCTCTACGCTGGCGCCGGTTTCCTTTTCAATTATACTGGCAAAAATTACTACCTGCGAACGCGACCACCCCAGGCGTTGGGCGGCAGGCTCAACATCTTTCCAAACTGCTAAAAACCGATTTACCATTTGAGTGAGTATAGATTTGGTGGTCTCAAACTTCGTGTATTTATAGGTTTCGGGAAACAAATAGCCCTCAAGGCTTGTGACATTTTCATTGAGTAAAGTTTTTATAAATTGTTTATCGTTGGCCAATTTAAAGAATTCAT
>JAYVIY010000219.1:0-10504 GCA_043769795.1 Pseudobdellovibrio sp.
CCCATGCCTTTTATGGAAGGTAAGCAGCAAATTATTCCGGCGCTTGAAGCGGTTATGGTTAAAATGAATGAAGGCGATAAACAAAGCGTAAAACTGGCAGCAAAAGACGCTTATGGCGAATTCCGTAAAGAAATGATCATGGAAGTTCCCAAAGAAGAATTAGCCCACATCAAATTAGAACTGGGTGCACATTTACAACTTCAACTTGAAAAACAGATGAAGGTCGTGAAAGTGACTAAGATCGGCGACACTCACATCACATTAGACGGTAACCATCCATTAGCAGGTGTTGACCTCGATTTTGACGTGGAAATTGTGCTCATTAGGCAGGCGACCGCGGAAGAATTACAGCACGGACACGCCCATGGGTTACATGGTCACGCACACCATCATTGATTCGCTGATTTTCCTCATTTGAGACTCAAATTTTAATTTCCGGCTCTTGATCTTTGGCTAGCTTTGTGACAAATACTTGTCTGATCATTTAGGCCATTTTAGCCTATTTATCAGATCCCGTTTTTTGGTAAGTTAAGTTATCTCTTTCTTGCTCCGGGGTTCTAAACAAAAAAAGCCTTCGGAGGAACGAAATGGCAAAGAAATTATACGTGGGAAATTTAGCATTCTCTGTAACTGATGACGAACTTATGCAAGCATTCACATCTTTTGGAACTGTAGCTTCTGCTCGTGTTGTAATGGATCGTATGACTGGTCGAAGCAAAGGCTTCGGTTTTGTTGAGCTTGAAGACGATGCAATGGCTGATGAAGCGGTAAACAAAATGAACGGACAAACCATCGGCGGTCGTCCGGTTCGTGTTTCTGAAGCTAAACCTCAGGAAGATAAACCTCGTGGTCCACGTCGCGAAGGCGGTGGCGGTTTTGCGGGCGGTGGTCGTAGTGGTGGCGGCGGAGGTGGCGGATTCGGAGGCGGCGGTGGTCGCGGTGGTCCTCGCGGCGGAAGTCGTGATGGCGGCGGTGGCGGCGGAAATCGTTACTAGTTCGTTGAAATAACGTTTAAATAATTTATTAAAATCATTTAAGATCCTAAGTCATGCTTAGGATCTTTTTTTTTATAATTGTCGGTTTAGTTTTTTCTTATGAACAATCAGTCTTTGCTGAGAAATTAATATTTCTCGGAGACTCGCTCACGGAAGGTTACGGAGTTGCGCAGGAAAAAGGATTTCCCCAGTTGATTCAGCAAAAATTTAAAACTAAAAATTCAAAATGGACGATATCTGCTTCGGGCTCAAGCGGCTCGACCAGCGCCGCCACACTTGGTCGATTAAAATGGATTGCAAAAGAACATCCCGACATTGTTTTTATTTTAATGGGAAGTAACGATGGGCTACGTGGTTTGAAAATCGAGGAAACCGAAAAGAATCTGGCCGAAGCATTAGAATGGGCAAAAAAGGAAAAAGTCAGCATTATCCTCGGGCAGCTGCATGTTCCTCCAAATTACGGAAAAGATTATTCGAAAAAATTTGCAGAGATATTTCCGCGACTGGCAAAAAAATATAAAATTTCACTGGCTCCGTTTTTGTTAAACGATGTGGCCGGAATTGCCTTACTTAATCAGGCCGATGGAATACACCCTAACGAAAAAGGTCACCAGATCATCGCCGATAATATATTTAAATATCTCAACAAAAACTTAAAAGACAGCGGTGAAAAATGAGCTTAAAGATCTCCAATCTGAAAAAGAGTTTTCAGCAGGGTAACGAAACACTGATTATTCTCAACCAACTGAGCATGCAGGTTGAAAATTCGGGAGTGGTGGCCGTAGTCGGAGCTTCAGGTAGCGGCAAATCAACTTTTTTAAGCCTGGTTGCAGGACTCGACTATTTTGATGAAGGCGACATCATTATCAATAATAAATCTCTTAGAAGTCTCGATCGCAGGGCGATGACTCAATTTCGTGCTGAAAACATTGGTTTTGTTTTTCAGCAATTTCACTTGGTGTCGCATCTGACCGCATTTGAAAATATCGCATTGCCGTTAGAAATTCTCGGAAAGGAATTTAACGACCAGACTATACTGCAGGCTCTCAAAGACGTCGGACTCGATCATCGTAGCGAACATAAGCCCACTGAGCTTAGTGGCGGCGAATGCCAACGCTTGGCCCTAGCTAGAGGCTTAATAACAAAGCCGCGCTTGCTACTGGCAGATGAGCCTTCCGGAAATTTAGACAGCGAGACCGGTGTTAAAGTTATGAATTTATTTTTTGAACAGGTTCGTGCCACAAAGACGACAACGGTTTTAGTAACTCACGATCTGGAGCTGGCAAAGAGATGTGATCAAGTTTTCGTCCTGAAAAATGGACATTTCGGTCAGGGTCATTAATGAGTTTTCCGAAACTTCTGAAATTGGCTGTACTTGAGCTGACTCGCTTTAAGAGCATCAGTTTATTTCTTATCCTTAATCTTACAGCCGGGCTCATTGGTTTTTTTCTTCTGCAGGTATTTCAGCAAAGTCTTAGCCTGCAATCCGCCGAAAAAGCACAGGTTATTTTGGGCGGAGATGTTGCCATTGGCGCGCGCCGGGCATTTTCAGATGAGGAAAGAAAAATCTGGGAAACCACCTTTTTATCTGAAAAAAGTTCGCACACGTATTTTCTGTTTTCGATGTTACGAACTGCCGGAGATTCTAAGCTAGTCAATATTGCGGTGTTTGACGATAACTATCCGCTTTACGGCCAGCTCAAATTTTCTGACTCACAAAACCTCTCATCAGATAGGGCGCGCATCTGGGTTGACCCGGAAGTGCAAGAAATTCTTGATCTCAAATTAAATGACCCAGTAGAAATCGGTGAGGCCAGCTTTATCTATTCTGGTGCAATTACAGAAGACCCTTCGCGGTTATTTAAAGGAACCGGCTTTGCGCCCCGAGTTCTCATTCACGAAAAATACCTGCCAGCCACCGGATTATTAAAACCCGGCAGCACTTTTTCAGAATACTGGAGTTATAAGTTACCGCCGTCGACTAATTTGGCAGAAGTTAAATCCCGACTCGAAAATCTGATCAAAGACCCGGTAGTAAATATCAGCAGTAGCAAAGACAGTGCTGAAGATTCAAACCGAGTCTTAAAGTATTTTACCGACTATCTGGGTTTGGTCGCGCTGGTCGCATTGGGTCTATGTTTTCTCTGTGGCAGTTATCTTTTGCAATGGACCTTTTTAACCAAAAAGAAAACAATCGCAATTTATAAAACTCTCGGTCTGTCTGATGAGAAAATAATTTTAGTTTACTGTCTACAAAATTTTTTCATTTCGTTACTGGCAAGCTTTTTAAGTTTGGCAGTGGTTCAAATGCTTATTCCGGTATTACAGGAATTGTTGATTCAGAAATTTAATTTGCCGCTTCCGCTTATTTTCTCTGTTAGAGCGCTACTGGTGACCTGTTCAATTGCCATATTCGGGCCCATGTTGATCATCGTGCCGCAGATCCTTCAGATCATTAATTTGCGGCCGCTCATGCTTCTGCAAAATGTTAACGTGAGTGATTTCAAGAAAAGACCTTCTTACTATTTCTGGCTTGCGGCCATTATTCTTTCGTTCTGGATATTGTCGGTTTGGCAGAGCAACTCCTTTAAAGTAGCTTCGCTGTTTACTGGATCGTTAGTCGGACTCATTATTTTCTTTCAGCTGATGAACCGCTTTGTTCTGCATTTTTTAGAAAAATTCAGTGTGCGGTTCACTTGGCTTATCAGGTATTCAGTCAAAGGGCTTACTCGTAAGCAGGCTTCGGCCGCTTTGGTATTTACTACCATGAGTCTTTCAACTTTAGTGCTCAGTCTGCTTCCACATGTTAAAAGTTCTATAATCAATGAAATCAGGCCCGAACAAAGCTCACTGATACCGAGCCTTTTTCTTTTTGATATCCAACCCGAGCAGGTTGCGGGGCTGCGGGCTATTGCAAAAGAGCAACTGGGTGAAGAGTTGGTATTGAGTCCGCTGGTTCGATCACGTATTCTGAAAATAAACGATGCCAATTATGAGAAACTTATACCTACGGGCGAAATGCAGACCCGCGAGGCCGAAGATGAAGCACGTTTCCGAAATCGCGGAATTAATTTAACCTACCGCGATCGTCTCCAAGATTCTGAAGATACGATTGATGGGGTTTTTGTTGGTCAATATGATAAGAAAACAGATTTACCGCAGATTTCCATCGAAAAAAAATATGCCGGCCGTATCGGAGTGAAGCTCGGCGACGTGATGACGTTTGATGTGCAGGGAATTGAACTAAAAGCCAAAGTGGGTTCGTTTCGAAGGGTGCGCTGGACAAGTTTTCAACCGAATTTTTTTATTTTGTTTCCGACCGGCGTTCTTGAAGAGGCACCGCAGATTTTTCTGACCTCTGTTTCAAATCTACCGCGAAAAACAATAAAGACATTTCAGAAAACGGTGGCATCGCGTTTTAAAAATGTTTCTATTATTGATTTAGCAAAAACCATTGAAAATTCATTAAAATATATTGAACAGATGTCACTCGGCTTGCAGTTTATGGCCTGGCTCGCGGTGCTGGTCGGTGTGTTGGTATTTATTGTTCTGCTCAACACCCAGATTAAAGAACGAATTCAGGAAATGAACCTGCTGCAGATTCTCGGTTCAACGTCTCAACAGATTTTAAAAATTATGTTAGTTCAGTTTGTGATTCTCATCACCGCATCGATTGTTTTCGGGGTGTTACTCGGTTTGGTCATGTCGTGGGTAATTATCTCGCTATTTTTCGATATCACGACAGTTTACGACGGGTATTACTTAATAATTCTCTGTTCAATTCTGATCCCGATTTGTGCGGCGGCCCTTTATGCAGGCCTGCGTCCTCTAAAAAAATTAAATCCGATGGATTTAATTAGACAGATGTAACTAGTTTCATTTAGATTGCACCTATGAACAGCGTCAGTGCCCAAATAGATTTTGCAGTTCAATTACTCAATAATAACGATGTGGTAGCTATGCCCACTGAAACTGTATACGGACTCGCAGCGCGAATCGATTCAGAAGTGGGAATTAGAAAAATATTCTCTATCAAAGAACGTCCGTTCTTTGACCCGCTTATCGTGCATATTTCTTCATTAGAGCAAGCAAAAAGTTGTGCGTCCGAATGGAATGAGCTTGTTGATTTCCTGGCAGAAAACTTCTGGCCCGGGCCTCTCACTTTAGTTTTACCGAAATCGGATCGGGTATCAGATCTTATTACCTCGGGCCTGCCTGGTGTCGGGCTTCGCTTTCCCCGTCACGCCGCTGCTCAACTGCTCATCAGCAAAGTGGGTGTGCCATTGGCTGCTCCCAGTGCGAACAAATTCGGACGAACAAGTCCTACAAAATCTCAGCATGTCAGAGAAGAGTTCGGCGATGGCGTTTTTGTCATAGAAAGTACACAAAGTGAAATCGGTATCGAATCAACCGTCCTGTCAGTAAAAAAACAAGATAACAAATATCAACTGGCCATTCTACGAAAAGGTGCGGTTGTTAAAAGTACGATTGAAAAAGCCATTGAGGCTAAAGGCTTCAAATATGACTGGATCTCGGATATCGATAAAAAAGAATCACCGGGACACATGAAGCATCATTATATGCCAAGTATACCCTTTGTCGTATGCCAAAATTCAAAATTAAAACTCAGCGAATTGACCGTTTTACTTAATCAGAAATTAGCCGAACTACCGGATGTCGTTGAGGGCGTTCAAATCATCAAACCCAAATCAGAAATCAAAAATGTCGAGTTCCTGAGGTTATCCGAAGATCCGGTTCAGGCTGCGCGCGAGGTTTATTCTCAGCTAAGAGCGGCCAGTCTCAGAAAGCCTGATGCACTTTGTTTCATTCAGACGCCGGCCCACAGCGGAGAATTATGGGAAAGCGTTTTCGATAGACTTTACAAAGCGGCGTCATTGATTTTGAATTAATTTAAACTTGAAATTTGTTTACTGAACTGTTTACTGATCTATGGACTTTACAAAACAGCTTTTTTTATTTTACACTGAGTAAATGAAATTTTTAATAGAAATGATAAATAGCATCCGAGCCGGCTTCCGAGTTTTTAAATTTTTCACTGTAATTTCCCTTTATTTCGTTTTCGCAATTTTTAATTATCTATCGACTTCAGATCCGATACTGCGCCGTAAGAAACTGACCAAGAACGGGCAGGTTACCGCTCAGTGGATTCTTAGAGCTTTTAATATTAAATTGATTTGCAAAGAGAAAATCCCTGAAAATGAAGGTTCGCTCATCGTCGGAAATCATCTCGGATTTATTGATATCGTTTGTTTAACCGCGCTCACCCACGGTGTATTCATAACCTCAACCGAAATGAGAGATACTCCCTTTCTGGGCCAGATCTGTGACATCGGCGGCTGCGCTTACGTGAATCGTAAAAGCCGACTAAGCATTCAAGGCGAATTAAAAGATATCGTCATGGTCTTAAAGCAGGGCTTTCGGGTTATGCTTTACGCTGAATCGGTGGCTTCAAACGGTGAACAGGTTTTACCTTTCAAAAAAACTTTGATCACCTCAGCTGCGTTAGCGGAAAAACCTATAAGACCTTTTGTTTTTAATTATCGAAGTGTGAACGGTGAACCTGTGCGTTACGAACACCGTGACTCGGTCTGTTGGTACGGTGATCAGAGTTTTGTATCTGCAATGTGGAAATCGCTTAAATTGAATTCGTTGACCTGTGAAATTGAGTTTCTGCCATTGGTTTTTTCGAAGGCAGAAGATGACCGTACGGAATTGGCTGTAAAACTTCACACGATGGTCAGCGATCGATTTGTTCCATTCACGCCGGCCATGAACACACAGGAACAAATCAGCCTTTCTGGCGCGGTTTCTGCAATTTGAGTATTTTGAGTTCAGGAGTTCGTAAGAATTTCATGTAGAAAATTATAGTGAGCTTGCGGGTGAGTTCCCGGGGCTTCGGCCTGCGAAAACTTCACCGCCTCACTGCGATCAATTCCCTGGTATGTGATAAGTCTGTCTATGGCATTGCACGACGAAACAATCAGCGCCAACGGATCCGTGTCTGCCTCAAGCAGATGACCCGGCCCGGTTCCATCAATTAATTCCTCATGTTGTTCAATAATGTTGATAACGGCCTCATCAAAGTGCTTTTTGCCTCTCACTTTTTCGGCACCGGAGGTGGGGTGAGTAAAATAAAAGCTGGCTTCCAGCGGTCGCATCTTGCCGATCGCTTTGGTGTAATCAATGGTGCTGTCAAAGTGACCGAAATCGTGTAACAAAGCGCCCATAGTGAGCAGCTGGGCCCTTCTTGAATCGTTAATTCCCAGTTTATTGGCTAGGGCGATAGAAAGCGTAGCCACGGCAACACTGTGGTGTGAAATTTTTTGGTCAATAGAGTTTTCTGAATTATTTACATTTAATATTGAACTCAGCGCCTTGTCGTTACTGAGAATAAAATCGACGTATTTACCGGCCGCCTCTTTAGCAACATGGTAGGTTTTCACATTGTCGAGGTCTTCAAAAACCTCTTCAGTTTTTGATTGTTGATCGCCCTGAATAATTTCGGCCCGGGTTTGAATATTCACTTGGGATTTATTGTCGTAGGCCAAATTAATGTTTTTTTCTAGGTAGTCGAGGTAGCTATTTTCTTCATCAACAGCGATGAACATTTTTTTCAGCTTCTTTTCTTTTAATTTTTTAAGGCGAATTCCTTCGAAAGAGTCGCCTTTTTTAAGATAGAGAACCATTTTCTCATTAATTTTAAGGTAGGTATTAAAGCCGATTTTTTGATCTCCCCTTAAAGTGGCGACGCGAATTGAAATATAATCCATTGCCCTCCTTCGGCTTGATTGTTAAAATTTTTCGATGCGACTCAGTAATGAGATTTTAAATGAATTTATAATTGAATCAAAGATTTTAATTGAAAAATGCACCGGTGTATTAGACGAGGTCGAGGGACGTCTGGACCTTGCGCCCAATCTTAGTAAATATGGAAATCTCGTTGATCGAATAATGGGTGGAGCTTTAAGTATCGGAGCGATGTTACCGCCACGACATGCCGTCAATTCGGTGGCCGACTATGCGGGTATTTGCAAGGCTGTCGGGTACAAAGCCTCGCAAATTACCGACAATGAACAGTTCTTTGATATATGTGTAGCCTTGCTTCAGGATGCTACAGACAATCTTGAAAGCTTGCTCTCGCACCTTGATAAAAGCCCAGAAGAATTAAAAAAAACAATTTCGAGCACTTTTCTGGATCGCTTGCGCTGGGTTTCTAAAAAATTCAGCACCGAATATAAAGGTAGCATTGGTAAAGGAACCTCAGGCGGAAAAAGCTTGGAACAAAACGAAATCGACGCCCTTATGCAAAAAATGGGCTTCTAAGTCAGTTCGGCCGGCAGCAAACCCCGGACTGAGTTTCCAACGAATAGTCTGTATTTGCGGGCTTCTGTTAATTTGATCTTTTTTTCGGTGAGCTCTACTTTTCCGAATTCCGGAAGTATAAGATGTCCTTGATCCATTGCAAATCGTCTGAATACACCATTAAGGCAACCGCTGGCTAAGCTCGGCGAATGTAGCGAATTTTGAATTGAATCATAACAAAATAAATTGAAGCGGCTTGTTTCTACCAGATCTGAAGCCGGGGCAACAACGAGAATGTCGTCAGATTCTGATTTTTTTTTCAACAACAGCTCGTTCCAGTAGTCGCGATTCTGCCATTTGTACGCCGCCTCGGGGGCTGGAACCGAGGCCAGTTGAACCACGTTTAAAATTATTTTATCTTTGAGTCTTTCGAGCTTTCTGATTTCAGTACTGTATTTAAGGGGCTCTCTTGTCGAAAAAATAATGCGAAGACATTCATCCGGATTCAATTTATCAGCGAAAGACTGTTCGATTCGATCATAAATTAGATTGAGTTCCGAATTAATCTCAGGTTGAGCTATTCCGACAAATCGGTAGGCTTCAATGGTGCGGGCGAGATGAAATTTCTTAAAAGTAATTTTTGAATTCTTAAAAGAAAGCGTATCAAGAATTTCAGCGTTTAACATTGAGCGCGCCGGTTTTAATTATGAACTCGTTCCACTCTTTCTCGGGGTCAGAATCGTATACAATTCCGCAACCGGCATGATAAAAAAGCTGATTTTTAAAACGCATGAACGTCCGAATTGTCATGTTAAGTGAAAAATTTCCATCTTTCCACCAGCCCAAGGTGCCTGAATAGGCCTGACGTTTGTAAAGCTCCTGCTCTGAAATCACCTGCAGACTCTCGATTTTAGGGCAGCCCGAAATCGAACCTCCCGGCAGAGTGGCGTCAAGTATTTCAGGTAATGTCTTTGAGGTATCGATTTCAATTTCTGAGTAAGTGTGTTGAATGTAGCCAAGATTCAATGGGGCCCGGTGCAAATTAACCTTGGCCGAGTTTTCGGTTTCTAAGCCGTTCAGGTCGTTTCTGAGCAAATCAACGATCATCGAAAGTTCGGCTTCTTCTTTGGTGTTTTTAAAGAGATCTTTTTCAAAATCAGAGCCCTGGGCAAGGCTACCTTTGATCGGCTGAGTCTTTAGTTTTTGCTGATTTTTTTTTAAAAACAATTCTGGAGAAAAACTGATCAGGTCATAATTCGGCATTGGCAGTAATGCTTTGTAGTTTCCGCCGAATTTTTCAAAATAATTTTTAAATATTTTTTCTGCGGTGTAAGTCGTTTCGCTGACCAGCGGTGCTGTTAAATTCACCTGATAAAGTCGACCTTCGCCAATTTCCTTTTTAATCTGAAGAATTTTTTCAATGAACTGATCTTTTTGTTCCAGTGGTGAAAACTGGTGCAGCAGCGTTGTCAGAGTGCTCGGAATTTTCAACATCAATTGTTTTTCAGTCATTATTTCATAGTGGTTAAGAACAAAAACCGTAGCTTTATCAGATTCATAAAGTTCAATTTTGTCAGAGAATTGAGCGGTATTATCATATTCAAAATTGATCTGTACGATTTTCAGTTCTTTTCTGAATTCCGCTTCGATTGATTCTAAAAATTCTTTGACGGGCATTTCAGATTTGCAGCTGTGGAGTACATAATTGTTGCTATAAATGTACTGATCATCCTGATAAAAACAAATCAAGGCCTTCATGTGGCCAGCCAATCGCTAACGACCTTTAAATGCAGTTCGGCTTTTTCAGTTAAAAATGATTCGGGATGAAACTGAACTCCCATCCATTTTTTTTTCGTATGCCTGAGCCACATCGGTATTTTATCTTCCTGTGCCAGAGCCAAAGTAGAAAAAAGCTGAGGGTTATAGTCTGAACAGTAAAGGGAGTGGTAACGAGCAACTTCTGAATCATTTAAAAAACTGTAAAGCGGATCGAGCACTTCCAGTTTAGATTTTTTTCCATGCAAAGGCGGAGAATAGGTGCCGATTTTACCGCCCGTGGCCTTTACCAGAATCTGAAGACCCAAACAGACTCCGTAGACGGCGGTTCGCTCAGAAAGATTTTTTACAAAATCAATTACGTGCGGATACTCATCGGGAGATTTCGGGCCTGGCGAAAGAACGACCAA
>JAYVIY010000220.1:0-10463 GCA_043769795.1 Pseudobdellovibrio sp.
AACCAAACCGAAAGATCTTGAAAGACTTGTAATCGGCTTAAAAGCACTCGGTTACAAGTTCGTCAATCTTGATAACTATGTCGCAAGTACAAAGATAAAAAAGGGCCGACCCAAAGTTGAAATCGAAAATTTAAAGTAAATAGATTGGTAAACAGTGAAGATGAAAATGTTAAATTTGGGGTTATTCTGTAATTGTTCGCTAGTCTTGATTGCCGCAGCAGTAACATCTTTGCCACAAACGACAATTGCACAACAGCCGGTCGTGTCTCGAGCCTTTGTGGTCAGGGACGAACCGAAAGGTAATATAGAAATCGGAGCCGATTTCTATGTCTCCCAGACAAACCTAATGCCTTATGACGGCTATCAGAATGACTTCATCACGACTCTGTACGGACGGCTGCTGGATAGTCAGTTCGTCCCGTTGCTCAGGTATGTTTTAACGAATTATTACTATCTAAATCGGGGAACGACTAACAACATGATTTGGAGCAGCGACCGTCGGACAGCGATTGGCTTGGGGGTTGATTACAAGTATAACAACTTCTTAAAATTCAGATTTATTCTGGAAAATATAGATAATAAAATCTCCAGTACATCCTATACACAAGACAGTTACGGCCTTATCTATAATCAGTATGCGGAATTCGAGATTTTTGAACTTAACAGTTATCTGGAGTCTTTTTTCATACCTCGAGTTTCTAGAAAAACCGTCGACACTTTTTTTAAGGTGCAGGCATTAAAGAGTCTGTATATCAGTCGTTCGGCCACGGCTTCAAATGTCATGTTTCCGTTTGCGCAGGTAAAAATCAAGGTGAACGACGACAACAACTTTGGACTCAGTGGCCAGACTTTAAGCATAGGGCCGGGCTACAGACATTACTCGGTGAACTCAAAAAAAGACAGCTTCGCACTCTTGGCCGAAATTCACTCCGTGCTTTATCAAAGTAAAGATCTGAATGGTGATTGGCTGCAGATGCAGGCGGCGATGCAACTATGGATAGATTGAGGACGTAGTATGGAAATTTTTGGCTATACTGTTTCCTTTCTGGATTTCCAGGATATCTGGATGATATCCACGGTGCTTTTTTGTTTTTTAGTCATGTTGGATGACATATTTGTTGATGTGTTGGCGCTGCTTTCAGGAGCGAAACCATACCGAATGGATTCGGTGGAATTCAAAAAAATGAATACGATACCCGAAAAGAAAATTGCTATCATGATTGCCAACTGGCATGAAGATGCGGTTCTTGAAAGGATGGTTGCGGGCAATGTAAATAACATTGAATACAAAAATTACGAAATTTTGCTAGGCGTTTACCCGAATGATACCGCGACTCTGAACGCGGCCATACGTGCAGAAAAAAAATTCGCGAATGTCAGGGTTATTGTCAATGTAAAGAACGGTCCTACTTCAAAAGGCCAGATGATCAATCGAATGGTCAGTTATATCGACCAGTTCAACAAGTTAACCCCGAACAATGCTTATGACCTAGTTGTCATTCAGGATGCGGAGGATGTTATTCATAAATACTCTCTTAAGTTGATGAATTTACGGTCCGTGGATTTTGACTTTATTCAAATTCCGGTATTTTCACTGGATTTGCCGCTCAGCAAACTGACTGCGGGCGTGTACGTAGATGAGTTCACCGAGTCACATACAAAAGATCTTCTGGTACGCGATAGCTACGGGGGCGGCGTGCCTTCAGCCGGGGTCGGAACAGTGGTCAGCACTGCGCTTGTGAGTCGCCTTCTGAAACTACAGGACGGACATTTCCTCAGCGAATCTACGCTGACCGAAGACTATTATCTGGGATTAACTTGTTATGATTTGAAAGTTAAGGCCCACTTTTCGTGTGAATACTTTGAACAGACTGATAGCAAGACAGGCAAACCGGCAAAAGAATACATTGCCACACGCGAATTTTTTCCACAGAAAGTCAAAGCTTCGATAAAACAAAAAACGAGGTGGAGTCTCGGAATCTGCCTTCAGAGTCTGGAAAATAAACGCAAAAAGAGAAGTCACTTTTTTGGAAATTACTTTTTATGGCGGGATCGTAAAGGAATGATCAGCGTGCCGCTATTTATTTCGGCGACGCTGTTCACGCTTTATTTTTTGAGTGTCTATTTCTATTCTGGAAATTGGCCACTTCTGAATCATGCATCTTATTATGACTTTTTTATCGGTTTGATGTGGGCAAATTTAATTCTTTCGATTTCCAGAATTTTCCAGCGAGGCTATCTTGTATATAAAATTTATGGTATCAGAATGGCGATGTTGGTACCGCCCCGTTGGGTTCTTAGTAACTTTATTAACACTTCCGCCTTACTGAATGCGGTTTATCAGTGGACTCGCTCCAAAATCAGTGGAAAAGCTCCGGCTTGGTCTAAAACGGATCACGTAATACCGGCCGGATTCGGGGAAGGAGCACTTAGCGTAAATATGGCTGATCTTGCACCCGCGCGGATACCGCTGATTCCAATACCCGGGCCACCCAAGCGCGTTCCCTCAAGTGAAATTACTAATTAGAAATAGGAATGAAATATGTTGAAAGTGGTTATTTGTTTTAAGCGAAAGGCCGCAAGTTTTTTTATAGTTTTATTAGTAATATCAATGGTGGTGATTTCGCGTTCGGCATCGGCAGCCGCACCGAAAATTACCAAGGCGTTCAACCCAGATTCGATTGTTATTAATGAGTTTGTCACAATGACCATTGGGTTTCTCAACCCGAACAGTCAGGCGGCAAGATTCACGGCTCCCTTTAGCGAGAGTCTGCCAACAGGCGTAATCATTCTGGGTTCTGCCAGTAATTCCTGCGGCGGAAAACTCAAGGCTGAACCCGGAAGTTCAAAATTTACTTTGGAAAACGCCAAAATTCCCGCCTACGGGGGCTGTAATATCCTGTTGGGTATAACGGCGGCCAAAGCAGGAAGGTATGAAAGTAAAACCGAAGTCTCGGCTCTGCAAACCGACAGAGGTAAAAATTCACGCAGCAGCGACGCAATACTGATAGTCGTAAAGTCTGAATTATCGAATTCAAAAGCGAAATGACTTTGCAAAAAAAATTTAGCGCTACACTCGGATGGGATTTGTCAATATATCCATAATGCGACCTGAAGATAAGCCATCCCCATATGGGTTTAAAGGTGGCTCCTGATTTTCCCAGTGATTCTCCCTGTCGATTAATTTGTGCGCTTCATTTACTATGCATTGGCGGTCAGTTCCTACCACCAGCGAAAATCCGGCAGCTACGCCTTCAGGGCGTTCGGTGCTTTGCCTTAAGACTAATAACTTTTTCGCGAAACTGGGTGCTTCTTCCTGCATGCCACCTGAGTCGGTCATGATAAATTTGCAATGCTTCATGGCAACGACAAATTCGAGGTAGTCAAAGGGATCAGTTAGAAAAATGCGACCTGCGGAACCGGCGGAAATGTTCTTATTGGCCTCAGTGAGCCATATGACATGTTTACCGTACTCATCTTTATAAATGTCGTCCACTGAAGCACGAACATTCGGGTTTGGATGAACCGGAAATAGTATATCGATATTTCTGGTTTTGACAATATCGAGAAAGGCCTGCAAAACGTCCTTTTGTGCCTGGCCAAAATTTTCTCGTCGGTGCATTGTTACCAAAATGAATTCCCGCTTTTTTAAAAATGAATATTTTTGCTGGAATTCCTGACTCAAATCGGGTTCGGATTTTATTTTTTCTGAAACAAAGTGAAGTGAATCAATAACTGTATTTCCGGTAATTTCAATAAATGATGAAGCGTCGATTCCTTCGTCTTTTAAATTTTGTGCGGCTTCTGGAGTCGGGCATAAGTGGGCTTTCGCTACAAGGCTAATCGCTCTGCGATTCATCTCTTCTGGAAAAGGAGCACTAATATCATAAGTTCTAAGGCCGGCCTCGACCTGTGCGACGGGAACCTTAAGATAAAATGCCGCCATTGCCGCAGCATGAGCTGTCGTCGTATCGCCGTTAACAACCACCCAACTGGGTTTATATTTTTCAATCACGTCATGCATCCAGATCATCGTTTCTGAGTGCAGATGGACCAGGCTCTGATTCGGCTTCATCAGTTTGAAGTCCTCATCGGGTTCCAAATCAAACAGCTTATAAAGGTTTTCGAGCATTTCCTTATGTTGCCCAGTGGAACATATGACCGTCTGGATATTAGCGCATTTTTTTGCCTCGTTAATCAAACGCGCCATTTTTATCAGGTCAGGACGAGTGCCCAACACAAACATTATTGTTTGCTTCATTTTTACCCCTCAAAGAGCATAGTGTTTTTAAATTCGTAATCGCAACGGGAATAAAAAGCACAAAACATGCCATGGGTTTACAGTGTGGATAAAAATAATTTCACTGGAATTGTACAAAGCTTGGACTGAGGCCGTTACTTTTTTTCCTTTATGGGAATTAATTGAATGCGCAGATTATTACTTATTTCATTCGCCGAGTTATGAATAATCGGGGAAGGAGCAGTCCGTTTCTTCTGCGGCATGACCCTTGCTGAAGTGCTCTGCTTATAGGAGGATTCTGCAATGCGAAATTCAGCTCCCATAATTGTACTTGGTGGCGATGGTTATTTGGGGTGGCCGTTGTCGCTTCGGTTGGCCCGCCTTAATCCTTTAAAAAAAATTATTTTGGTCGACAATCTGTTACGACGAAAACTGGTAGAAGATGTCGGTGGCTGCAGTTTGTTACCTATTCTCGCCCCAGAGATGCGATTACAAAAAGCAAAAGAGATTTTCGCTTTAAGCAATATGCAGTTTCTCAAAATGGATGTCAATTCTGAGGCATTGGAAAATCTTATCAGAGAAAGTCAGCCAGAGGTGATTTATCATCTCGCGCAGCAGTGCTCGGCCCCATATTCTATGCGCGGTTGTCCGGAAGCACTATTTACTTTATTCAATAATGAGGGTGGCAATATGCGGCTGCTCTGGGCCGTAAAAAAGTATGTACCGAATTGTCATATTATTAAGTTAGGAAGTTTTGGTGAGTACGCCAAATCAGGTATTGACGTATGTGAAGGTTATTTCGAACCTGAGTTTAGAGGAAAGCGGGCGCAGAGACCTGTACCTTATCCCCGCGAAGCTGACGATTTTTATCATGCCTCCAAAATTAATGACACAAATTATATTTCGATAGCCTGTCGCAAATGGGGACTTCGCATCACCGATATCATGCAATCAACAATTTTCGGCAGTTGGACTGAAGACATTGATGGGCATAGTGAACTGTTCACACGCTTCGACTACGACGAATCTTTCGGTACTGTGGCCAATCGTTTTATGATTCAGGCCCTCAATGGCAAGCCACTTTCGGTGTTTGGTTCCGGACATCAACGTACTGGGTTAATGGCGCTGAATGACTGCATTGAATCTTTATCTAGTTTGTGGAATCAAATACCGCCACCGTCGACCCACCGAGTGGTTAATCATCTAACTGAAGTATGTTTTTCGATAAATGAGCTGGCTGAAACCATTAAAAAAATTGCTTGTAACGAAGGGTTCGAAGTCGAGATTCAGCGGGGAGCTCATGATCCCCGTGGCGAAAATGATTCCGCTAAACTTGAATATTCAATTGAGCGCTTGCATGTTTCGCGTAACCTAAAACCGACTCTCCTTCAGGATGTCGTTACCAAAACTTTTCGGATGTTGCTTCCTTACCAAAACCTTATCAAAAGTCATTGTTTACCGCCCGTGACATTTTGGAATCAACAAGTACCGACTGGATCAAGTGATTCTGAGATGTTTCCATATCGTGAGCGAGAGCAAGTGTCTGCTATTTCCTATGAAGCCGACTGGGAGGTCTACCGTTCAAGACATTTTCCGAACCAACCTGTTAATCTCAACCCCGGAGCATTGGGTACCCCTTCGTTGGATGTGTTAGCGGCAATGAAAAAATTTTCTTCACCTGAGCTTTTGGCTTGTCCAAACGAACAATATCGACAAGGTCACGAAGCTATGCAGACTGTGGTCAAAACGGCAGAACTGATGTGGCCCACCGCTAACCATGCGCTGCATGTTATGACGAGTGCCACTCAATGCGCGAATCTGCTGGCCCTGACTCTTGCGCGTGCTGCGACTTTTCGCAACAGGCGCTTAAAAGTTCTGACAACTTCACACGAGCATCTTGGGGGCCTTGGAGCCTTAAAAAGATTGCGAGAATTTGAATTGATCTATCTTTCAGAAAATGAAATACGAGATGTAAACGCTTTTCAGGCCCGGGTTTCTAAGACGATGCCTGATATTGGATTTTTTTCACATATTACTTTTGACTGTGGTCAGGTGCTGCCGGTTTCTGACTGGGCAGCGATTATCAAAGGCATCTGTCCTGAAGCGCAGATTATAGTGGATGTATCTCAATCGTTGGGCCTGTTGCGACCGCCATTTGGCCAAACTGATGTTCTCTTTAGTAGCGGTCACAAGTGGTTATTTGGCCCAAGGGGAAGCGGCTTCCTGTGGACCAGTGAGCGTTTTCGTAAAACGGTGGAAGCCTTGCACTGGTCCGGAGATTCTATTGCGATGGGCACGATCAATTCTGGATTTAGTTTATCCGGGGGCATGGATTTCTCAGTTTTTGCAGGACTGGAGTCGGCATTAAAGCTGCACCAAAATGCAGGCGAAGAAATCATTCGGGAACGAGGGGTCAAACTTAGAAATTTTTTCCGGAACCGCTTGAGGCTGTTATTGCAGAAACATGGAATCCACTGCGACTTTTTTCAAGACGGATCTGAAGGCGCCAATGAAGTCGGCATTCTGGCCGCTTCGTTCGTAGACCTTGACCCTTATCCACTTTACTTGGCGATGAATAAACTGAATCTTCATTGCAAATGTATCAAAGACAGCGATTCGAACGGCATTTCACGTCAAATCTTGCGTTTCGGTTTTCCTTATTATGAAACCAAGAACCGACTTGAAAATGCATTAGCGATGTTAGACGTGTACCTCCAGGAAAATCATGCCCACCGAATTCAGGAGAGCCCGTATTCGAATTCTGACAACTCTCCGCAGGAAACGGTTTGGCCGAGCCTCACAACCTGATCTTTTAAAGGTCAAACGATTGCGAGTTCGAAGATTTGAAAACAAATTTAAGTCTGGTTTTGAGAGACGAATTCTCAATTTTAGACTGAACCAAAGGGGATATTTTGAAAATTTTAGTAGTTCTAACAAGTTTATTGGTCTTTGGTGCGTGTGCAAAGAAGACGGATACTCAAGCAACAGATGTAACGCCACAACCGATAAAACAAGGAGACGGCAATCCGGTGATTCCACCGCCCCCTCCCCCTCCGACTCCACCGGTGCCGCCCGCAAGTACCCAAGATCCGATAGCAGAGTTCGAATACAGTCAATACATATGGACTAGTCATAGCGTGGATGTTCATGGGCACATTGTGTTGAGCAAGGCTTCAAGTGAGGCAATAGCCCTGAACATCAGTTTTAGCGATGGAACAGCCATCTTTCCGCGCGATTACGTCGGATTCTACGGTGAGACCTCTCGTACCTACACCGTTGTATTTGCGCCTGGTGAAAGACTAGTGCATCTTCCGAGTATCCAGGTCGCCGATAATCCAGTTTGTGGAGGGACATACATTATGAAGATGTCAGCAGGCGCCGACACGAAAGTCATTTTAGGTACCCAAGCCGAAATTGTACTCAACTGTAAACTGATCCCTTAAGTTACAGGCTGAGGGGCCAGTTTATAGTCATTCAGTGGGTAGCCCTGCTTTCAACCAGCCATTGAGACCCGTCGGCATAATGGCAACATTTTTGTAATCGGATCTTAACGCCGCTCTCGCCATCTCGTGGCTGGAATTGCACAGCTCGCTCATACAATAAAAAATAATTCTTTTGCTTTTATCTTTCGGCATAACGTCTTCCATTTTTCCAAACTGAATGAGTTTCGCGGTCGGCAGGTGTGTCTTTAAATAATCTTCTTTGAGATTAACATCCAGAACCAGAGGCTGACCATTTTTAATTTCTCGCATAACTTGTTCGGGGCTAAGCTCCTCGTACTTAGCTTCCCCATAGGCTTGAAAGCTGATAAACAAAAGTAAAAACCCCGCTATACTTGCCAACATATTCTTTCTCGATTTCATTTCAAAATACTCCTTCGCTTAGGAATTAAAAAAAGCAAGAATGATGCCGCGTGCGGGAGTACCCTACAGATCTCGGAGAGAAACTTCAAAAAAAAATTCAGTTAAAAAAATACTGAGTGTCTCTAAAATTTCGGCACCCTATTTTGTGGCCGCCCTATTTACCGAAAAAGTTGTCGTTGCTGTAAGATGGCAGCACCATTTGACAATACTTTCGGAGCTACCCAGCGAAAAATATGCGAAATCAGTCGAGATTTCCGGCCCAAAAAAACCTCTGTACTTAACCGCAATTTCAATCGGACTGCAAACGTCAAAAAGTTATACACCAGACATGTATTGAATTTATACACACCCCAAGAAACGGTATTAAGAGGGCCTAAACTCGATTAAAATATTAAGAGACCAGAAAAATTCCAGGGGGCCCTGAAATGAATCGATTTCGCATTAATTTAAGAAAAATTATTTCAGTTCTATTTTTTTTGTTTTCAATTAGTGCGACATTTTTTCTTTTCCAAAATTGCTCCGGAGGCTTTAAGGCATCGGCCGAGTCATTTGTTACGAACTCCTCTTCAAGTGCTCCGATCACCGGGGATGTCTTACCTTCTGATTTTTTAAGCGCCAAACCCAATGAAGGACGATTTTTACCTTTTAACGTAAAAACTTTTGCCCCTGACATTTTTATGGGCGGGGCGATTCAAACCTACGCCGGAAAAGTTTTTATTTATAACAACGAAAGAATGCCGACACCGAAGGAAATTCCAGAGCTTTTCAATGCTCGAAGCCTTGTTTCAACATACAATACTTCGGCCTGCGGGATCACCGGCACCAGCGAAGTAACCTGTTATGCGGTTCCTGCATTCAATGGGCGTGGCGGCGGAAGTTTTGTTGCTGAAGGAGTTACGCGATTTCAGATTGCAAATGTTGTGCGAATTTGGATCGAAGATAGAATTTGGGCCTATTTATCAAATGGAGATTTGGGCTTCGTTAATCCGCAGACAAAAGCCTTTGAAAAACTGGGCAACTTTACTAATGCAGTTGATTTAGGTTTCTGGATGAATCAGGCAGGCCCAGAGGTATGGGCGCAAAGCCAAGCGGGTGAAATTTTCTATATGGGTTCAAACTCAAACCTCATTGTACCCGGAGCACCAAACGGCACCAGTACTTTTCACCTTGTTCCAAATTTACCAAAAGCAAAAAAGTTTACGCAAGGCCTCGTTTACGTTGCACCGACCGCAAGTGAACCCAGTGGTACCTACCAGATAGGAATTCAAATTTTAGGAGAGGATGGTATCGTTTTTGAAAAGAACTTTGTAACAAACGTTACAAGTAATCCGATCAGCTCCTCCGTTAAGAAGGCTTGGTTAAAAGGCCCTTCTCGGCCCTTTTGCTACCAGCGCCTAGATGATTCTGTTCGATGCTTATCATACAATCCGTACCCTACGCTGTCTGAAATTTTGATCGGTACGTTTGCAAATATTACAGATTCTGTTTCGAATTACGATCAGGGAATGCTGCTTTTGAACGATGGTCAACTTCTTGTCACGGACAAATCGTATTACTTAAATCGTTTTCCAGTTTCAGGAGTGCTGTCGCAAGTCTTCAATTCGCAAATTCTTCCGCGCCTTACGAAAATTAAGATGGTGACCTCTAACGGAGTCGCTCTCATTCCGCCTTATTATGGAAAGACATTCTGTGGTGTTTCAAATGACGGGCTGGTTTATTGTTGGGGTGACAACTCAATAGCTCAGTTTGGGCATAAAAATTTCAAGTACACTCACACTCCTCAACCCATCGCAGGAATTTCACAGGTAAAAGATTTATTTATTGGTGGTGGCTATCATCCCAAAATTTTTGCTCAACATTTAAATAATGAAGTCAGTTCTTGGTTTGGCCAAGTCGGCGGTGCCTATCGGATAAAAGACGATCAGGGTACCCAGAATGCTCAGGTTAGATTTATTTGGTCCGTCAGACAAGAGTCGCATATCGTGTTTATGAATGGTCAAAAAGGTATGATGCTCGAAAACTATGATCCGACCTCGAGTTTTGTGATTTCTACCGCTATTCAACTGGATACTCCGACGACAGTTACTCCGCTCGATAGTTATCTAGCCGCCGATGACGCGAATTGTATTCGTACATCAAGCGTCGTTGCGCCGAATACCTATTGTGTTGATTTTACAGGCGATGGATTTAAAACGCTGATTCCTATTTCTGTTTTGACTAAAAAAGTTCAGTTGGCAAACGTTTACCTTTTAGATTCCACATTAAAAAACTGCTATATCACACAAACCGATGAGCTGGTTTGCAATCGCGAATCTCTGACTTTAGCCCCTCTGAGCCCGGTAACAATTTTGACCGGAGTC
>JAYVIY010000221.1:0-3989 GCA_043769795.1 Pseudobdellovibrio sp.
CAAAAAAACTGTAAGTAACTGTGTAGACTGGGCAGAAGCGCAAAGTGATCATGCGCCTAAAACAACGCCAAATTTTATTGTGACTTGTGATTTAAATACGATTTATTCATATTCTCCAGTTGCAAAAGTAACTTTACCAGGTACTTTCACAGCCGCAAATTGCCTAGCTAAGGCACAGGCAATTGATGCCACAGCAAGAAATGCAACCTGTATCGATATTCCAACTGCACCAGCTACATGTGTGAACTTTCCGGATGCAGCAGCAGCATGTAGAAATATTACTCCCGCTGTGATTGAAGATAAATTAGTTTCTGCAGTTGCCGGTGACAAAAAAACTGTAAGTAACTGTGTAGACTGGGCAGAAGCGCAAAGTGATCATGCGCCTAAAACAACGCCAAATTTTATTGTGACTTGTGATTTAAATGCGATTTCCACCAAAACTGATTTTACGGGGTCGTTGGATTTTAAAGACACTAAAGATTTGGACTTAGGAAATACATTGCCCACGGGAGTTGCAGCAAGCTGTGGTGTATTAAAAGGTTTAGCGAATGCGAAATCACCTGAGCCTACGGTTAATGATGACTGCGTATTAACAGGAATAAAAACTTTTTCTGATCCTAAGGAGGCATTAACGGCGGCTTCCTGTGACATTCAGGCAACAAATAAATGCGCAACAACATATAATAGAAACAGCAGCGCAGTCACAACTACGTACAATCCTGTAACAACTACAAACCCTACAGTTATTACTGAAAGCACGGTAAAAGAAGTCATTACTAACTGTGCTACCCTATGCTCAGATTCAAAATTAAATGCCTGCGGCACGAGCCCCGCAGCTGGCTTAACTATTGATGCTTATTTAAAGAGTAAACTTGGCAGAACTGATATTTTATGTAGCGTGGCCACAGCAGATGTACCCAATCCTAAAATACTTGTAAACGGAGTTTTGGCATCGGCTACAAATGACGTAAAATGTCCGGCAATTAATAATGTAAATTATTATTATACTAAAACTTTTGGACCGTATAAGTTGCCGGGGCTCGTTGTTGATTACGTTGCAGGAACTAAAAAAGATGCCAATAACCTAGATGTTCCAGTAATGCCTTTAGTTAGCTACATCAAATCAAAAGTTCAACAAATGTCTTCAACAAACCAGGTTTTATTTTCAGCTATCATCAGGCGACCAGCAAGTTCTGGCGTACAGGCAGACCCACTCGGTAACGGTGGAACAGCTGGCGTCGCTTACAAAGCCTTAATAGATGAATCACCAGTTGGGGGCCAGGTTAGTAGCATCTTAGCCAATGATTACTCAATAATACTTAAAGAATTAAGCACGGTAATAAAAAACAATCTAGAAAGATCCTTCATTTTGAAAAAAATGCGGCCTGATCAGATCATCACCAAGGTGTCGTTGATTATTAAAGGCGCGAAAACTGTGGTTGAGCTTGATAAAACCCAGTGGTCCCAAAGTACGAACACGCTGAAAATTGCCGAAGGTGTTCAGTTTATTGATGGCGATCAGTTCAAAATCGACTTCCAGAATGTGGTTCCGCAAAAATAAAGGCTGGAAAAAATCCGAGTTTTGTGAAATTATCCCGGCATGAAGAACTTCATGCTGGCTTTTTTATTTCCGGTTTTTGCTTTTGCGGCTTCGAATCCGCAAAAGCCACCAGATAACGTTGAAAACTACCGCTGGCTTTACGAAATTCTTTTTACCGAAACCGATCGCGTAAATACGCCGGATGATAGCTTTAAATCGTTTTACGTTCACCTGCTCGATTCTGACCAAAGCTTTCCGCCGCCGGAAAATATTAAAGCGGCGAACTTAAAACCGATTACCAATGTAACCGGCCAGATGACGTTCGTTAACGTTATCAAAAAAATGTACACCTACGACATTCTGCAAACCGAAACCGGAGCGCTGGTGCTCAATATAAAGGTTCATTTAAAAGACCCGGTGGGTGAAGACATTTCTTCATTTACGGCACGCCTTAAGACCGCCGAAAACTTATGGAATGCGGGGCGAGTGCCAGCCGATTTTTCGTATTCATTCAAATTTGATCTTGTAGAAACCGAAGCTCAGTCGCACTTTTCAGTATCTGTGCTTGATTCCACCCGCGGTCCGTACGATCGCAACTGGGGCCGCAACTGGTCTCCCACCACGATCGCCCATGAAATGGGGCACATGCTAGGGCTTGGAGACGAATATCAAACACTTTCAGGGCAGGTCGACTGCTTAAAGTCTTCCATCATGTGTATTTCTTACAGCGGCACAATTCAAAAACATCACTACTACTTTATACTGCGACGCCTCGTAAAAGCCGTCGCTCCAATAACAATTAACAATTAGATTTTTTCGATCTGAATGTTAAACACACCTACCGAATGCGGAACATCGGCCACCGGTTTAAATTCCACAATCACTTTAGCCTGGTCTGACTTTTTCAGTCTTTGCAGAATTAAGTCTTTACCGTTTAAGCTTTCGCCCGAAAAGTACATTTGCGTAATCAGTTCAACATATCCAAGGCGTGCGATTTTAAAGTGAATATGCGGCGGACGTACCCAGCCTGTATCGGCAGGGTAAGCACCCGGCACGATTGTGCGGAATCTGTAACGGCCCTGATTATCCGAAACTGCTTTACCCCAGTACTGAAAGTTCGGGTCTAACGGAGCTGTGTTGGTGTCAGACGGATGATTGTAGCGACCTGAATCGCAAGCTTGCCAGATTTCAACCAATGCGCCCGGAACGGCACGGCAGTTTTGATCTGTAACTAAACCTTCAACGATAACAATCTTTCCTTTCGCTCCGGCAGAGGCCCCAGCGACCATGATGAGATCGGCATCGGTGTCGACTTGGTCAACCACGGGATAAAAAGGTCCGCTCGTTTGTGCAGGCGTTTTTCCTGAGGGCGAGCACTGTACTGCTGCTTTTGAGTTGAGTGGCAGCGCCAGCAATGCGGCCGTGGTGATAAATGAGTTTTTCAATAAATTTCTGCGGTTGAGTTTCATAAATGTTCTTTCCTTTGTTATTTGTTATTCAAAATAATTTCTGAAGTTGATTCTACGATACGGCCATTAATACCAATGTTAATAGTTTCATGAATTAGTTTTACTGATTTCATATGTCCTTCGTTAGAAAGACGTTTCCCATTTCGAAGATCGAGAACCCTGGTGATCGTAATCGGAAGTTCTGTATTGGTGACAAATTCTTTTCCGAAGACTGTTTGCGCGTCGCCGAAGGTGTGGCAGAACTGATGGGCCGGATCTTTAATTCCGATGGCCATGTAATTTGCATCACTGCCAAAGTGAGCAAAGGGTTTGTTGTGGTTAAGGTCGGGCTCGGCCACAATGTTCAATATTTTAATTCCGGGCCACTGGCAGCCATAGCCGTTGATATTGAAAACAAAGGTGTCTTCCGAAACGGTGATCGAGGTTTTTTCAGTGCTCGACTTCAGTACTTTGACCACTTGGTCATCTGATTCACCGGCCCAGAGATTCAGGGCGAGCATTTGAGTTGCTATTATAACTAAAAGACATTTCATATAATCTCCTTTTGAAGATTTGTTGTTAAAAAGAGTATTAGATGAAAAAACTGTATTAATATAATGAATTGTTTTTGTTAGTATGATAACTATTAGTAATGATAAATCAAACCGACCTTAAGTACTTTTTAGAGCTTTGCAAAACCCTTCACGTCTCCCGCGCCGCCGAGAGGCTCGGAGTTACCCAGCCGGCGCTTAGTCATTGCCTGAAACGCATTGAAGAAGAAACCAAGCTTTCTTTATTTTTACGTTCTAAAAAGGGACTTACGCTGACCGACGCCGGACAGCGACTTTCAGAGCGGGCCGAAGAACTTATTCAAAAATGGAATGAAGTTCTGCTTGCTGCGCAAAACGAAGTTCAGAAAGTGGCCGGACTGATTCGTTTTGGTTGTCACCCGGCGGTGGCGCAATATACTTTGCCGTTTTTTTTGCCGGAGTTGTTACAAA
>JAYVIY010000222.1:0-3982 GCA_043769795.1 Pseudobdellovibrio sp.
TAAAAATTCGTTAGTCTGAATCAGCAGGCCGTAATTAGCGGGAATGGGCTCAAGAATAACAGCGGCCAGATTTTTACTTTCACGGTCAATGATTTCTTCGAACTGTTTGAAGTTGTTCAATTCGCAGACCAGAGTTTCACTAGCCACCTGTGCGCTTATGCCGGCACTGCTCGTTGAGCTTTCTCCGGCCAGGCCACTGCCTGATTTGACCAGCAAAGAATCCACATGGCCATGGTAGCAGCCGTCAAATTTCAGAATTTTATTTTTACCGGTGACGGCGCGGGCAATGCGTAAGGCGCTCATTACAGCCTCCGTGCCAGAAGAAACGAATCTCACCTTATCGACATAAGAAATATTTTCGACGATCCATTCAGCTAAATCCAGAGAGTATTTTTCGCAGGCACCGAAAGTCCAGCCCTTATCCATCATGTTCAGAACCGCACTTTTTACATCAGGATCCTGGTGCCCCAGGATGAGTGGTCCGAAACTCAAGCAGTAATCGATATATCTTTGGCCATCGACGCTGTACAAATAGGGGCCGTCACCTTTTTCAAAAAAAACCGGAGATCGATCAAGATTTTTAAAAGAACGAACCGGCGAGTGCACGCCGCCCGGAATTACTTTTTTAGCACGTTCAAAGTAGCTGTCAGATAGTTTGTAAGACAGAAGATCTCCAGTCTGATTCATCATAGTAAAGTGTAACTTTACCCGTATCTATTTGTGAACCAATTGTTATTGCGCTTTGACCCATACCACAGGCGTGCGAGATTTTTTTGATTTCGGGCCAGATTTTAAGTGCCGTGCTGAATTCAACTCCGCTTTTCCAGTAAATCATTTTAATGTTTTTAAAGTCTATTTCGGCCTTGGGTGTGTACTTGAGTTCATAGGTGGCAATACTCTTGGTCTGCGGGCTGGGCGGGCTATCTTGATGCGTGAGTTTATTCCAGCCCGTGTCTTGAAGATTCATCATTTCAGCAATCCAGGGCTTTAATTCAGGCAGCTGCAAATCACCCATCGAATCTGTTGTTCCGTGCACCCAGACTTTGTTTTTTGCGAGAGTCTTCCATGTTTCGATACCCGCGGTGAAGTGACAGCATTCACTAAGCTCAATGGAGTTCAGGCACTCCTTTTTAGTAATCAAAACGGCTTTTTGCTCAATCTTTTTTAAGTCTGAAAGTGGATGGCGCTCAACTTTAGCCCAAAGTTCGGTAGAAACCATGATTTCTTGCGTTGAAAATTTAAATGTCTTTTGGTTGATAACACCCTTGTGTTCGATTTTCTGCCGATTTTCAGTTTCACCTGAGGCAAAGAAAACTTTATGATTAGTCTGACTAGTCAGTGAAACCACCGAAAGGCCGATTTTCTGATGACAACCACCTCCGAATTCAGAAAGTTTCTGACGCTCGTAGTGGCAATTACTGAAGTCGTCGGGTTGATTAATTTTTTGCAGTAAAGTATTTAGATCTGTTCGCGACCTTAAGATTTCAATGGCCAGAGCCCCTTGGGCTGCCGCAGTGGGGTTGAGCGACAGCGGCAGTATTTGAAATTCAAAATTTTTCAGTTGCGAACGCAATAAATTCTGCAACTCGAGAAAATCACTTTCATCATAAAACGAACGATCTAACAAACGGTCGAGCGCGGCTTTTGCTAAGATAAGTCCGTCGACGTTCTCATCTTGCAGTAGTTTCTTGATTCGGGTCTGAATATTACCGCGCACATTAACGAATTCGAGTTTTTCAAATTTAAAAGGCAGTGACCATTTCAAAATACTGTTCACGTGATGCACACGGCGCGGAGAACTTGAAAAGATACGAAGTGAAGTTTTATTGACGCTGGTTTTTTTAAACAGCAGCAGATCTCTGCTGTCGGCCCTTTGAAGCGTGGCTGCGATGAAGGTCTTTTCTTTTTCTTCGGTAGGGAGGTCTTTCCAGGAGTGCACAACAAGGTCACATCGATTTTGAATGAGATCTGAATAGAAGTCTTCGGTAAAAACACCTTTTTCAGGCATTTTCCATAAAGGGTCGGTGAGGTTCTTATCCCCGAGTGACTCGCGGAAATGGTACTCAATTTGAATATCTGCGTCTGTTTTTTGCAGTTTGTGTCCCACCTGATAGGCCTGCCATTTAGCCAAAAAACTAGAGCGTGAGGCGATCCGAATTAACATAAGTCGTCCCAGCCCATCGGCCGCAATTGTTTGCGCTGCGACCATTCTTCTATTTTCTGCAAGATAACCGACTCAAGAGCAGCCAAATGTTTCTGTTTTTTGACTTTTTCACTTTGCATAAAATCGGCCAGATGCCTGAAGCTATGATATTTTGTTTGTGGAGGAACAGAGGCTGAATCAAGGGCCGATTCTGTGCGCCAGTCAATGATGTGTTGTAACTTTTCTGATGTCATTAGAAGTTGAATTAGAAATTCATTTTCAATTGGTGCCGCAATCACCAGACTTGTTTGCGGGCCACGGCCGAGCAGGTGCTGTTGAATAATCTGAACAGAAAGCGCCAATTCGCCTGCATTTTTCGGGTTTCTGGCAAAGGTCAGAGTCGTTTTTTCTTTAAGCCAGGGTATCAGAGACTGCGCCAACTGGCCGCTACCGAGTACGCAGATGCATTCACTATTTTCGATTATTTTTCGAGTTAATGAACCATAACTGCTTCCACCCCAGTGATGGATGTGTTTTTCACGAAGTTCTTTGCAATCCTGCAAAAGACGGTTAAAAAATGCAGAGTGATTCAAATAGAATTTTTTTTTATGTAATTTGAGTTCACTCAGAAAATTTTTAAACTGTCCGAGAACTTGTGTTTCTCCGACAATTTCGGATTTTAAACCGCAGATAACTTCGAGCAGATATTGGTAGGCTAAGTGATCTTTAAGAATTTGGAGATTTAAATCGTGCTTTTGGTTCTGCATTCGAATCAGCTCGAGACCGGCTTCATCGAAGCAAACGATGGTTCGCAAGCAGGTTTTCCAGACGGCCTCGGTGGTGAAAATTTCTTTCACATCGGCTGGCTTCTCAGTATAGGCAAGATAAAAAGAATTCATCTTCTATTACTGTAAGCTATGAGCCCTTCTGAAGTGTCATCGAATTGTCATGACAAATGTGTTTTTTTAAAAATTCATTTTATGTTCAGTTCTTTATGCTCTAGAATAAATCTTATGAAAAAAAAGATACAAAAAGCAGCAAATTCGTCTCGTCTTTCAATGAGTAGAAGACCGCGGCGGCTGCGTCAAAGTGAGACAGTACGCGATGCAGTTGCCGAAACCGGGTTCAACTTTTCACAACTGGTCAAACCCCTGTTTGTTCAGAATCAAACTAAGAAAAAAACGGAAATCAAAGCCATGCCTGGGCAGTATCGTTTAAGCCTGAATGAATTGCTAGAAGAAGTCGAATTTTCAATAGTCGAAGGAGTAAAGTCCTTTGCATTATTTCCGGTCATTTCAACCGCCCTCAAAGATGCAAAGGGTTCGCACTCGACAGCTCAGAATAATTTAGCGGCAGTGAGTATTGCGAAAATAAAGAAAGAATTTCCTGAAGCTGTGCTTTATGCCGACATCGCCTTAGACCCCTACACGGATCATGGCCATGATGGAGTCTTGAAAAATGGCATCATTTTAAACGATGAAAGTGTTGAGATTCTGACTCAGCAGGCCTTACTGATGGCCGCAAGTGGAGCCGATTTTGTTGCCCCTTCAGATATGATGGATGGTCGAATCGGTGCGATCAGAAACTCATTGGACGCTCAGGGATTTGCAAATACGGGAATACTTTCTTACACAGCTAAATATGCTTCAAGTTTTTACGGACCTTTTCGAGACGCACTTAGCAGTGCGCCGAAAAACGGAGATAAAAAAACCTACCAGATGGATTACCGAAATTCGCGCGAAGCTCTTATTGAAGCCGAGCTCGATTTTCAGGAAGGCGCAGATATTCTTATGGTGAAGCCGGCCTTAGCCTATCTCGATATTATTCAATCACTTAAAC
>JAYVIY010000223.1:0-10402 GCA_043769795.1 Pseudobdellovibrio sp.
CTATGTCTTTCAAATGGAGCTGAAGTCGTTTCGTCGCTGACCACTGGCGAGAGCGGTATTTTGATTTTAAAGCAAACTCCATTTTATGCAGAGGGTGGCGGCCAAGTAGGAGATCAGGGCCTGATTAAAACCGCAAACGCACAAGCAAGGGTCATTAACTGCACAAAGCACGCAGATGTTTTCTTACATCACGTTGAGGTGATGTCGGGAACTCTAAAAAATGGCGACAGCGCAGAATGTCTTGTCGAAGTTTCAGAAAGACGCCAGACCACTTCAAACCACTCAGCCACACACTTAATGCATGCCGCTTTACGTAAAGTTTTGGGCGAACATGTTTCGCAGGCCGGTTCTTTGGTGGATAGCGCAAAAACTCGTTTTGATTTCACTCACAATAAACCGCTCAGCGCAGAAGAAATATCAACAATCGAAAATCTGGTGAACGCAGAAATTGCCCAAGCTTATCCGGTAAAGTCAGAGATACTCAGCCATAAGGACGCCATCGCAAAGGGCGCCATGGCCTTATTCGGCGAAAAATACGGCGATCAGGTCAGAGTGCTGACTATGGGTTCTTTTTCTTGTGAACTTTGCGGCGGAACCCACGTTCAAAACACGGCCGAGATCCGGGTTTTTAAAATCATCTCTGAGTCAGGAGTAAGCGCTGGCGTTAGACGCATCGAAGCTATAACTGGCACTGCAGCACTGCAGTACCTACAAAAAAATTCAGAAGAATTATTAGCCGCTCGTCTTTTAGCCGGACTTGCCGCTGACAAAACCTTGAGCCAATGGATTGATGAAAAGAAAGATGAAATTAAAGATCTTCAAAAACAGTTTCGCAAAGCCCAGTCGGGCCAAATTAATATTGAGGACTTATTGAAATCTGCAAAATCGTTTCAGTCTCAGTCGGGCCCGGCTCAATTGATTTTTGCCGATCTAACTATTGATGACCGCGAGGTTCTGTCGCAAATTTCGGATCAGCTTAAAAACAAAGTTCAACGCGGCATTATTATTACGATCGGAAAAAGTGAGTCTTCACATCCGGTTATAATTTCTGTAAGTAAAGATTTGAATTCAGAATTTCGCGCCGGTGATTTACTGAAAGATTTCGCGCAAGTGTTGGGAGGCAAGGGCGGTGGACGTCCTGATTTTGCTCAGGGAGCAGTTCCTGATCGTAGCCGGTTAAAAGAAGCCTTTGAGCTGATCAGTAAAAAAATTATTCAGTAGCCGAAGTTCAAAGACGACTAAGACCCGCAACTTAATTGTTGGTAATGATTTTTAATTCCTTCGATAAATGCCTTTAGCGCGACGGGTTGATCGTCGCAAAGGTCGATCGAGCCATGGCCGCAACCATCCGAAGCAAAGCCCAGATCAAATTGCAATCGCGACGAAACAACTATTGCATAGGGTTCGCGTATCACCATCGCACAGGCCGATCCACCGGTCGAACCCGGGTCACGATTGCAGACTTGCGAAGACTTCAATAAATTTAGAAGCTCATTTTTTAAATCTTCACTTAAACAAAAACGCTTACTGGCCGCATCCACATCGGAACTCTCGGTCAGAACACCGGATCTAAGATCAATCAATAAACTTTTTAAGTAATTAAGCTGATAGGTATTGCCGGCCTGAACAACTGATTTGGTAGCTGGCACCTGAAATTTTACACTGATAAGTGATTCTTTACCTAAATCAACCTTGCTGATTGACGTAGTACTTAATCCGGCTATCTCATCCGGATAAGGAGGTTTCTGGCAATTCTGAAACGAAACGAGCAAGACAAATGAAGAAGCTATTAGACTAATAGCTTCTTTTCTCATGCAGCCTTTTTTTCAGTGCCGGGAGAACCGGCTTTGGAAGAAACTTTCGCTCCGCATTCGCCACAGAATTTGCTATCTAAAGAAACCACCGAATGACATTCAACACACTCAATCCCGTCAATGGCGACCTTCTTTTTAGGCCCCTCATCAACGTCAGCCATATCGACCACCCCTTTTTCATTCAGCTTTTCAACTTCTTTAATCAAAGCCCAAATTTCAATCTGCGTTTTGAATTCTTTAATATCGAACTGCAGATTCACTTTTCCATCAGCAGTATTTTTTCTTTTGCAGAAAAGTCCTTTAGTTTCGAGGGAGGCAAAATTTCCGCTTCCAAGCGAAATTCCGTAGTCTTTGAAAAAGGCGGTCACGTCATTTAAGTCCTTTGAGGCAACACCATATTTATCCGGTGTTACATCGGCGTAAGACATTAAAAGAATTCGCAGCATGTTGTAATTGGATTCATCGTATTTGAGCAATTCAGTTTTACCACCCTTATAGTAGTAATACTGATAGAATTCAAAAAACGCTTCCAGCGCAGGTAAATCGTAAATTTCAAAACCCTGAATTTCAGTTTGCGCGTCTGGATCAGGGTTATTTGGGTCACGCCCCATCACATATTCGCCCAATTTTAATTTAACAAGAACCTGCGTGATTTGTTCGACGCGTTTCAAAGACTCTCCGAAGATTCTCTGCGAATAGTTTCTGAGAGTTAACCAGTCAACTTTTGCGCGCAGTCCTTCCTTCAGACCTTTGTGGTTCAGAACATGAAATATTGAACCGAAAATTCTCGGAATTTGGTCTTCCGAACAGGGCGCCGCACTTCGGTCATTTTTAGAATTCTTAACTTCATTGACCGCCCACTTCAAACGATCAGCCATTCCCTTAATGAGGGATTTATTGATCAACGACAGTGATTCATACTGAACTTTGAAAACTTCGAGAGGTATTTCAATAATTTTCAGTTCTTGCTGGGCCAGGCCCGAATACTGATAAAGGCCCGTACCTAAAACCACTAGGTCCGCAAAGACATAGCCGTTTCCGACTGTCATAATATCAAAAATTTTATTATTTTTTTGTACGCACAGGTTCACTTGCCCTGCTTGGATGACGTAAACCGATTGAATCTTCTCACCGGCTTTGAATAGAAATTGGCCTCTTTTAACAACTTTAACTTCAGACATAGACGTCGCCCTCTTATAGCGCTTATCGTCTCAACTGACTTCGTTCTTGAGAAAATTAAATTCGGAATGCGTCTCATTCAGAAACACATCCCGAACTAAACTAAGCGGAGTGTTCCGCCTGCCCTTCGCCCTCTGAATAGAATTTCTTTTTTAAATCTGCTTGAACCTGAACCATTGTTTCTTCAAGCAAAACATTAAACATTTGTTCAGCTGTTACTTTGTACATATTGGCTAAAGTTCTAAGCGTATTAATTGGTGGTTGCGAAATTCCACGCTCCCAATTGGAAATGAACTGAGAGGTGCTGTAACCAAGTTTGGTCGCCACATCTTTTTGCGACAAGCCCGACTGAGTTCTTTTCTCTTTTAGAAACTGAGCTAATTTGTTTGAATTTTGTTGCATATGTCACCTTCTTCTAAATCCCTATCGGTTTAGAATCAGGATAGCATTTAAAATAGAATTATCAATTTTTTTTAACAGTATTTTAACAAATTTAACAATTGCTTAATAGTTTCGATCCAAATCAAACACAAAAAAGGGGAAGCAAAGCTTCCCCAGACCTAAGGCTAACTGTAATTTTGAAATTAACGCTTCGAGTACTGACCGCTGCGGCGCGCACCATGTTTGCCGTACTTTTTTCGTTCAACCATACGAGGGTCACGAGTTACAAATCCGGCTTTTTTCAATACATCTTTTAGTTCAGGATTGAATGCAATTAATGCACGGGTTACACCGTGACGAATAGCGCCCGCTTGTCCAGACTCTCCACCACCGGCAACCATCACCTTTAGATCAAATTTATCCATCAAGTTAACTGCATCAAGTGGTTGCATGATCACCATACGTGATTGCAATCGAGTTAAATAAGCATCGGATTTTTTTCCATTGATAACGACTAAACCTTTACCTGGCTTTAAGTAAACACGAGCAGAACTTGTTTTTCTTCTTCCAGTTGCATAATACATTTTTTCAGCAGCTGCCATTTTATATTACCCTTTTTTAGTTTTGATAACGAAAGCTTCAGGCTTTTGAGCTGTATGAGGATGCTCAGGGCCTTTATAAACTTTTAGTTTTGTAATTAAAGTTTTTGAAAGTTTATTAACCGGAAGCATTCCACGAACCGCTTCAGAAATAATAAATTCTGAGTCGTTTGCTTTCATTTGCTCCGCAGTTTTTTCTTTCAATGAACCGAAAAAGCGAGAGTGACGGTAATACTTTTTAGTATTCCATTTGTCTCCGGTCATTTCGATTTTGTCAGAGTTAATAATAACAACAAATCCACCAACATCTGCGTGAGGTGTAAATGTAGGTAAGTTCTTACCTCGTAAAATATTAGCAACGTGAGTTGCCAAGCGACCCAATCTTAAACCAGCGGCGTCTACAACAAACCACTTACGATCAGCTTCTTCTGTTTTTGCGTTCCAAGTCTTCATAGTTACTCCGAAATAGATGAATGAGTGTTTTAAAGTTCGCGGCACTTATTGTCAAGGTCTAGAGGATAGTAAACTCGCATTAAAAATAGCCCCTGCGGCGGCGCCGGAGGTCCAGCGTACTTTCTGTTTTGAAAATCGATAATCTCCCGCATTTTTTCTGCGGGCATACCCTTCTTCTCTAATAAAAGCTGGGTTCCGACGATATTTCTTACCATTTGCTTCAAAAATCCCGATCCGGTGATTGTAAATTGAGCAATGTTATCTTTTCGCCAAGTCCACTGAGCTTTTTCAATAGTTCGAACCGTATGTGCGACATCCGAACCAACCGACTGAAAACTCTTAAAGTCTTGATTTCCCAAAAGAAATTCTGAACTTTTATTCAAAAAATTCAAGTCTAAAGGCTTGCGAATCCAGTCGCAATAGCGTCCTAGAAAAGCACTCTGCTGTGGCGCATTGTAAATGAGGTATCGATAAGTTTTTTTATCTGGCGACAGCGTGGAATGAAAATCATCAGGCGCAAGCCATGCCTTCTTCACTGAGATTGTTGAAGGAAGCTGTGTCTTCATAGCTCGACTCAAATCAAAACCCTGCAATCGCTCAACAGGCCTTGTTGTGTCGAAGTGGCAAACCTGATTGAGCGCATGCACACCGGCGTCTGTTCGGCCCGACGCAAACAACGAAATTTTCTGATCAAATATTTTTTCGAGCCCGGACTGGAGGGTTTGGCAAACGCTGGGTCTTTTTTCGTGGTTTTGTCGCTGCCATCCGCAGAAATCCGTTCCATCGTAAGCTACTGTAAATTTAATTCGCGGCATAACCGGATTTATATCTCAAAAATCAAAAGAAAGACCAGCATTAAGATATTTATTGGAAAATCCGAAAGCAGAACTACTTACCTCAATGACTTTAAACTCAAGTGAAATCCACATGTTGCTAATGCCGTATTCACTTTCAAGCTGAAAGCCCGCATCGCGGTCAAGCGCACCTATATTGAAAAGTAAACCGCCAGTTGCATAAAATCCAAAACTTCCGATTGCCGACGGCGTGGGTTTGTCTTCACGCTTTTCAAGCAGCACCACGTATGTGCCCCCACCGGAAACGTAAGGCGCCAGCAATTGTTTATCCTTCCACTCAAGGCGATAGACTCCTCCAAAGGTTATCGGAAGTGTCACAAATGTAAAACTTTCAGTGGAGGGATCGTTGGGAAGGGCCTTAAGACGTCCGTGGCCGTTCGCGAACATCGCTGAAAATCCGGCCTGAAAACCCAGCTTTCCTTTATCTGTATATGAAAATCTTTCATAATCATAACCAAGAATCAGACCCGAATCTTCGCTGTAAAGATCCCCGAAAGTAAATTCACGCTCCACACCGGTCGGGTTTCCTTGCGCATCGGCCTGTTCAATCAACAACGAGATTTCAGGATGATTGGCCTGACCGAAAGAAATTCGGCTCGACTCTTTTTTGAGTGGCCGTTCAATATCATAAATATAAGTGCCGTCTTTTTTTATCCGGACTAAACCTTCTTGCGCCAACGGATGAGAAATTTTAACTTCTTCTGCCTGAATTTCCGCACGTAGCTCCGGAACTAAAAGAAGAATAAAAATTATTACTAGGGTTTTCTGTAAAGAGAAAAAAGCCGCAAGTTTTTTCAAGCTCAGTGCGGCCAGCAAAAAGACAATGAGCGCCGCCGTGATACCGATTTTTAATGCCATAAAAGCGAAAATCACAAGCGGATAAAGCATAAGTCGTGTAGAGGCCTTGAGAAAATTATTTTCCGAAATAATTTCTGCGATTCCGGGGCTGGCTCGATAGTATAGTCTGACAAACATTTTTCCGGGAGCATTGTTCAGAAGAAAATGATTTCTGAAATTTCTGAAAATCTCAACTTCCGGTGCTGAATCAGAGCCGAAGGCGGCCGTTGAAATAAAGCAATGTTTATCATCGAGTAGGCCAGCCACTTCAGAAGGTGTTATGCAACTCTTCGTTGTATTCACACCGGTCGTGACGAATTTGTAAATATTCTGGGCCTTATTTTTTGTTGCGTAAACCATGCAGTACTTCAGGTAGTTCTTCATGCCTCCTGAAACTTGTGAATCAGGAATACTTCCGTCAGCTGGATTGATCGAATTGAAAACAGGCTGAACAGCGCCATTTGAAAACGCCGTGTAAACTCCGGCTTCACCACCGACCGTTGTCTGAATCGGAAAAATCGCAATGGATTCCCAAGTAATAGAACCACCGGTGGTTGTAGTTGATGCATCGTCACCATTGTAAACCGCGCTATCAATGTAAGCTTTTGAATCACCTGGTAAAAAGGCTACGTTACATACTCCGGCACCCGTAGGCGCCGCTGAACTAGTACAGTAGGCTTGTGCAACTTCGGCTTGTCCGGCTGGAATATAATGGAGTTTGACGGTAGCTGTTTTTCTCTCGGCCTCTTCGATTTCACCCGAAGCATCTGAATCAACTCCGTAACGGATTCCTTTTGAAGCTAACAATGCCGATGAACCGACACAACTTCCCGACAAACCTGAGCGCGAACAAATTTCACTCCACGTCGTTTGCAGAGTAACAGTTGAAGTATCGGCCGTGTAAGTGGCCGAAGTTAAAGTCACAACAGATTCAAAAACGCCCGCGGTGGAAGACTCGATAAACAATTTTGCAATTCCGGTAACAGTTTTCGTGACTTTAAAAGAGACTGAAAAAACCAGGTTCGGATAGACGCTGTTTTGGTTGCACGCATTCAAAGTGCCCGATGTATCAATGCAACTATTACAAGTTGAAATTCCATCGGTCGTTAAACAAGAGTTTCCGGCAATGCCGCCATAGATGGTCGCAAAATCTGATGAGATGGCCGAGTATCCTGAAAAACTTGTCGTGCCGGCTTTAACCAAAAGCTCGGCAGCCGCAAATGATTTTTGAAAAGAGATAAGCATAAGAACGAGCAATACCAGTTGTTTATTCACACTATTATTGCAGCATGGCAACTAACAACTGTCTATTAGAGCTAAGACCAGAAGATTAACCGAAAATTCTTTCGGCGATTTGCAACCCGTTAAGAGCCGCCCCTTTTTTCAAATTATCAGAAACGACCCACATCAGCCATCTTTTCTTATTCATGCGATCCTGATGAATACGTCCGACAAAAACCGGCTCTTCCCCTGAGACCTCAAGAGCTGTCGGAAAGTCTTGGTCGAGTACGGCTATTCCTTCAGAGTTTCCCAATGCTGACGTGATTTGCTCTTTCGAAACTTCTTTATCTAAAGTGACCCAGACCGCCTCTGAGTGAGAATTCAAGGCCGGCACGCGAACTGCAAATGCAGAGATTTTCAAATTCGGCTGCGAAAGAATCTTTGCTGATTCATTCATTATTTTGGTTTCTTCTGTTGAAAAACCATCATCGCCGAAACTTCCGATTTGCGGAATGCAATTAAAGAGTATCTGTTTTGAAAATGCTTTAGGCTCATGGTCGGATTGCTGAAAATTTTTAGTTTGAGTCAATAGCTCTTCATAACCCGGAAGCCCGGCGCCACTCACCGCTTGATAAGTAGATACCGTAACCTCATTAAGACCGAATTGATCAAGAAGCGGTTTCAGTACCACGACCAACTGAATTGTTGAGCAATTCGGATTTGAAATGATTTGGGCTTTCGAGTTTTCATTGAGCAGATCACCGTTAACTTCAGGCACAACTAATTTAATATCTGAGTTCATTCTGAATGCGTTTGAATTATCAATTGCAAATGCTCCGGACTTTACAGCTTCTGGTGCCCACTCTTTTGAAATGTCATCCCCTGAAGAAAAGAAAACCATATCAAGGCCATTGAAACAACCTGGTTTTAACACTTGCACGGGCCACTGTTTGCCGGCCAATTCAATGTTGATTCCTAGGGAGTTCTGGCTGGCAAATGGCCGCAGTTCGGCGATGGGCTGAGCATACTCTTCTAAAATATTAATAAATGTTTCACCGACCACACCAGTTGCGCCCACCAGTCCGACTTTAAGTGGTCTTTTCCAGATTTTCATAAATTATCCTTCGTCTTCTTCTTGCAAATCTTCTTCTTCGGTGTGCTCGGGAGCATAGGCATTCGCCTTCATCATTTTACGTTTTTTACCCAGTTGCATAACTCCGAATACAGCGCCCAGCGTTCCATAGGTTAAAAATAAAACGAACAACATGATCTCGGGATAAAGGGCGACAGTTACCAAAACAACAAGACCTGCCACCAGATATTTAAAAGCCAATCTTTCTTTCAAATCCAAATCTTTGAATGATCTGTATCTGAAATTCGAAACCATGACGAAAGCCATAAGCACGACCATTGCGAAAAGCAAACCTCCGCGCCAGGCGTCCGGAGTCCAGTTCAATTCATCAAACGCCAGATAGGAAGAAGTCAAAATTCCGGCAGCCATCGGAATAGGTAGACCTTGAAAATAATTTTTCTCAACCACTCCGACTTGTACGTTAAACCGCGCAAGCCTCAGGGCGCCGCACGCTAAAAATAAAAAACAGGCCATGAGCCCTACACGGCCATAGGGAATTAACGCCCAAAGATACATGAGCATTGCCGGCGCCAAACCAAAGCTGACTAAGTCACAAAGTGAATCCAGTTCTGCTCCGAATTTACTGGTTGCGTGAGTTAAGCGAGCTAACCGACCATCCAACTGATCGAATACGGCCGCAATCACCACTGCAATAGCGGCAGTTTTAAATTCTCCTTTGATTGAATAAATAACAGAAATAAAACCACAGAATAAATTGGCCACCGTCATGAGGTTCGGCAAAATATAAATGTACATTCCAAGTTTTTTTCCTGATTTGGAATATCCCTCTTCTGGCATATCAATAGTATTCGACATAATTCCTCATCATTTGAAAAGCAGCTTCATTAGCTGAAATAAGAAAAGTAACCAAAAAAATAAAATAAAACCGTAAGCCCAAAACTGCTTGCAACAGGCATTGTAAAATTGTCATCCAGTTTTCCCAACGGAATAAGTTCAGCTAAAGCCCCAATAAGCCCGGCCATCAGACTGACGATTAAAATGTATTCTTGAACCTGATTATAAAAAAGAAACAAGAAACAAAGAGAAGCGCAAACGACAAAAGCGGCAACAAAACCCTGCACTGATTTATGTCCGAAAATTTTGTCTTTGCCGTATTTAATTCCAATGTAGCTGGCAATCGGATCAGCAAAGGCCAAAAAAAGTAAACTGAGTGCAACAACACCCTTGTTGAAAAACAAAGTAATAAGCAGAGTTCCGGTAATTAGGTAGGTGGTGCCTGCTAGGCGGTTAAGTTCGTTACTTCGCATGATCGGACGAAAAACACCCGCCAAGGATCGATTAAAGTCAGGGTTTCTCTGGCGAATGAAATCTGCCGGAACGAAAATCAGCCAACCGAGAACTAAAAAAGTCATCGAGGCCCAAAATGGAAGAAATACCCAAGCCGCAAACATCGTAAAAACGCCCACCATGTGCCAGATTTTTCTGGCCACATGCAAATCAGATCTGTTTTTTAAACCGCTAAGCGTTAAGTTAGTTTCTACCATCACAATGTGGTGAACTTATTTAAAGCAATTACCTGTGTCTATTGAATTCAAACTAAATTACCGCTTCGAGTTAAGAACCTGACAAAATTTCTAGCGATTCCTCAATTTTTTGCCCATCTTTTAGGACGGCCTCTAATTTGAGCCTGTTTACTCCATTATTCAACTGGATGTAATCTGTTTTAAACTTATTTTTTTCAATTTTAAAAATTTGAGCTTTAAATCCGTTGCTTTGATTTTCGAGCGCAAGATTAGTGACCGAATTAAGTTTGCCGCACAATTTAAAACTGATCATGACAAGTGAACGATCGACTTTTTCCGGTGATTTTTTTAAAAGTGGTCCGCAAAGAAATTCTTTATTCAGAATAGGTGCCGTCGCTTCTGAAATCGATGCCGTGTTACGCGTCGGTCGAACTTTCTTTTCAACAGT
>JAYVIY010000224.1:0-3961 GCA_043769795.1 Pseudobdellovibrio sp.
CTGGCAAACCGGAAAAATTACGAGCTATTCCGTAACAAACAACAAAGTCACCTTTATCAATGCGCTCACGATTGTAGGGGATTATTCAATTTTCTACTACTGCCTGAAATAATTCAATTGAATCGACAAAAAAAATCCGGAGGGGTTACCCCCTCCGGCCCTGCTCACCACCGCACTCGTTGCGATCACGATGAAATCTTGATGTCGTACATGCTGCTCTCACATTGTTATCAAAAGGTGATGGCGGCTTTAGATGAAAATCCTATGTTGGTTTTATTATCGAGATTCGACGCTCCGTCTTTCCACGCCGAACCCGGAAATAAAACTCCGAGTTGATTTGACCACGTAATTCGCTCCCGGGGTTTATAAATTAACTCGATATCTAATTCTGTGCCTAAATCTTTCGTTGTGTCCAGTGTAATAGTGGGATTGGTAACTAATTGTGCGTAGATGATAGTTCCTTTGATATCGATTTTATCATTCCACTGATATTTCACACTCGGTGCCAAGTAAGTCGCATTCCCGATGGCTTCGTCGTCAGCCGAATTTCCTACAGTCAGAGACGCGTCGTTATGAAGTATACCGGTCGTTAAAAAATCTTTAAGTCCCATTCTGTGATTGAAAAGTAACAAAGCCACATCGTAGTTTCGGTCAAACTGATAGCCCTCGTAAATTTTTGTGGTTGAAGGATTATCACCGCTGGCAATACCTAATTTAGCGCCAAATTCCCATTTACTGTTTTCTTTCTTCGGAAAAAGTAATTCAGTTGCAATGGCGTAAGAATTAAATTTTATGGTTTCTCCGGCCACTACTAACCCGGTCTCGCCGGTTAAAAAACTGGCTTCTAACTTCAGTTTAAAAGATTCCCAGTTACGACCCAGGAATAAATTCACAAGTTTAGTGTTCCAGCCGCCACCAACCACTGCACCCGGAAACGTAGCCGTTAAAGGGTTTGTCGAGGCCAGTGCATCATTCGATTCAGGGCTACTCTTTCGGGTTTGTTGAATAACTCCGGCCTGGTCGCCGTTATCTTTATTGTTATATTCAAATACGAAAGTTTCATCCAATGCCGTAACGCCACGGCCGTAATCTTTTTGTGACACCTTTGAAAGCATCGGCATAAAAGAAATATTATCGATCATAAATCGGTAACCTACAGAATCACGGGTATCGTACCAGTGGTCAAATTCACCCAGTCCGGCATTGTGGGTAATTCCCATACCGAATTCCAGAGGTGCCCGTCCGGCGATAAGCGATCCGTACTCATGATTAATATTTAAATAAAGCTGACTGACTCCGATACTCGAGGTTTCCTGAGTCTGTGAATTAATCCGCGGATCAACTGTACCGCCTCCGCTACCGAATACCGAGCCTAATTGTGAATTTCTATAAGCCGGAGTCTGACTTCCTAGAATATCAAAGCGACTTACAATATTAATGCCGTCGGAAGCAATCAACTTAGGGCTTAGATAAAGATACTGTAATCCATAGGTCTTTGGTTGTTTCGCGTCTGTGTTTAAAGACGGATTATCTATATCATTAAATTCAAAACGATAGCCGCCCGACCAATCAATCGAAATTGCCGAAGCTGCTTGCGATACAAACACTAAACATATCAAAATCAAATTACGCATAAAATTTCCTTTTAATTAATTTTGAATAATACCCATTACATCAGATTCATGAATGATCTGAAGCTCTTCGGCGTTAAAATTGACCTTGGTTCCGGAGTGTTCCGAAAACAAAACGCTGTCGCCGACTTTAACGTCAAGCGGTCGCAATAATCCTTTTTTACTTTTACCACCCGATCCAACAGCTAAAACTTCGGCTTTCAGATAACCAGAGGCCATGCTCGCAGAATCAGGTATAATCAGTCCACCCGCCGTTACTCGCTCAGAATTTACAACTTTAACAACCAATCTATCGCCAAGCGGAGTAATGGCTTTGCTGTAATCAACATTTACTTTCGGAATGGGTTTAACCACAGCTTTAGCAGTTGCCTTAGTAATGGTTTTTTTAGCCACAGCTTTTTTGACCGAAGTCTTTTTTGCAGACTTTTTTAAGGCTTTTTTAGGAGCCATCTTTTTAGGAGCCGTTTTCTTTGCAGATTTTTTAACCGGCTTTTGTGCCGATTTTTTTACGGTTTTCTTCACTGATGATTTCTTTGGAGCTTTTTTAATAACTTTTTTCTTTTTAGTTGCCATGACGACCCTTTTCTTCTTCGTAATATTTTTTGTAGAGAATGTCCCACTCACGAGTTCCTTCGTGAACATCGCGTTTTAGTGACGCCACTTTTTCGCGGGCTTTTTTATCTATATCTGCATCTTCTTTTACAAAATCTGCAATTGCTTTTTTTGCGGCCCTTAAAGCAATGTCGTCATCTGAAAAATCGGCGATATCATCGCCCCAGACTTTGTCAGTTGCCAAATGAGCCAAATGAGCCTGTCGTTCATCAGTTAAAATCATAAAATAAACTTTCTTTCTTTCGCGAGTTTCTGCTTCAGCATCGGAAACATTTTATGCCGCTGAAATTGCCCTTCGTGTTCGCGCTCCATCTGATCCATCAACGCTTTGACATCGTTATCAAGATCTTCTTCGCGTTTGAAATTCAATGTGATCACATCAACAATTGTTTTTAAAACAATTTTCTCATCAACTTTGAAAGTGATAAGGTTCTGTGCCTTCCATTGTTTCAGAATTTTTTCCGAGAGCCTTTGTATTTGACTTGTAGTGAGCTTCATCATTGTATGTTTGTATGCCCTTTATTTGGAATCAATTAAAGACTATTTACATCTCAATGACAAGTTTTCTTGTGTTGGTTTGCATAGCCAGCACCGCATGCGCAGTTGATTGGTCGTTCGGCACTGAAGAGTTTCAAAAAAAATTATCAGTTCAAGATTTAACCCCCTCCACTCGCTATTTTGCTCGTGGACCCAGCTTTTTGAAGGGTCAAAAATGGAATCAAGCGCAATTTTTAGCTGCAATCGAGCATCAAAACTACCGAATTCGTGATTACGAGCAAGTTTTATTGGCAGGTGATGCTAAAAAGCTCACTCTGGCCGACTGTAAAGCCCTGACTCGCAACGAGAGCTTAACTGATGAATTCACCTGCTGGAGATGGCAAACCCATGAACAGGAAACTTTTTTAGTTGTTGTCGATGCGGCCCAGATAATTCAATCCACCTGGATTGGCGGAGACCCCGAACCCTATTGGAAAGCCTCACTGGATCCGGTCCTTGTGGCACAATATAAGGGCCAACAACCCATCATGCAGAATGAGCTTAAAATTTCTGACTTTCCCGTAAATTGTCTGAACGCTGTCATGGCTATCGAAGACAGCGAATTTTTGAATCATTCCGGCTTAAGTTATTTGGGTCTAACGCGTTCGTTAATTAAAAATCTGACTAAAATGCGCTATGCCCAGGGCGGAAGTACAATCACCCAGCAGCTTGTTAAAAATTATTTTCTCACTCCTGAAAAAACAATAAAAAGAAAACTCAAAGAACTTTACCTCGCCGTGAGACTCGAATCGGAATGGACCAAAGATCAAATTCTTGAGACCTATCTTAACATTATTTACATGGGTCAGTCCGGTGCTTTTCAAATCATGGGATTTGGCGCCGCTTCGGAATATTATTTTAACAAACCCGTTCAAAAACTGAATCTTTCCGAGTGTGCACTGATGGCCGCAGTAATTAATAACCCGGGGCTATTTAATCCATGGAAACATCCCGACAAGGCACTGGCCCGACGTGGCGCTGTTCTCACCAAAATGAAGGATCTCAATCTTATTTCTGAAGCTGAGCAGAAAGTTTCAGCCGAGCTCAAACTTCCGGAGCAAAAAATTCAGCAGGCCTCCGAAACCGCACCTTACTTTTTTGAGGCCGTTCGTGAACAACTGAAGGATTTGAATCTGCCGCAGACTCCTCAGAACATTTATACAAGTCTTGACCTTCAATCT
>JAYVIY010000225.1:0-10353 GCA_043769795.1 Pseudobdellovibrio sp.
GAAGATGTGATTAGTCAGAAGTTAGATGCGGCTTTTGTAGTGAATCCGATTCCGCACCTTGATTTAATTATCAAAGAGATTTCTCGAGATCGTGTGACGCTCTGGAAATCAAAAAACTGTCTTAATCGAGATGTATTGATCGTAGAGCCCAGTCTGTTACAGACGCAAGACTTGCAACGCAAGCTTCAGAAAAAAAATATGAATTTTTCAAGAGTCATTGAATCTTCAAGTCTTGAAGTGATTACCCAGCTGGTGATCAACGGAGCGGGTTGTGGAATTCTGCCGGAGCGAGTTGTGAAAGCCTTTGGAGAGCATCAGGTTCATGCGGTGAAAGACGCGCCTGAATTTCATGATCGGATGTGTTTAGTGTACAAAGCCGAATTCAGAAATTCCAGGCGGGGACAGGCGCTCATTGAAAGCGTCAGCAAAAACATTTCTACCTAACTAAGGTTTTCCGTGAAAGCTGATTTCGTTCTGACTGGAATCCTTCATGTGGAATGTCCAAGCCTCAGGATGAATTTCATGCAGGCCGAAAACATTGAGTTTATCACCTTTCATTTTTTCAAATAGCGCCTTTAGGCCATCTTGATTGATAATTAATATCCCATTGGCATCGTATTTCTCGCCGGCATTTTTTGCATGCAGGCATAGCTTGTGTCCGCCGATGTCAAACTCAGTCCAACTGTCGCTTTCATAACCCGTTTTAGCGCCAAGAGTGTTTTTATAGTAGGTGACGGCTTCTTTCATGTTGTCGACATAGTACATAGTTCCATAAGTTGTGTTCATAGGATCTCCTTTTTTTGTTTAGTAGAGTCTTTTTAAATCCACGGAATATTTTCCCGGTGAGTAAGCCACCAAGCGCTCAACGTAGATTTCCTGGAAGTCCTGAACCGCTGCCGCGTAAGAGGAAAACGGAAAAATGGCGATGCCACCACGGGGAGTAAATTCACCGATAACTTCGATGTAGTTGGGCTTCAAAAGTTTAACAAGGTCATTGCAAATGGTTTGGATGCAATCTTCGTGAAAATCACCGTGGTTACGAAAGCTGTGAAGATAAAGTTTCATCGATTTGCTTTCGACCATTTTATTACCGGCAATGTAGTTTACGAAGATTTTTGCAAAGTCGGGTTGACCTGTTTTTGGGCAGAGAGAGGTGAACTCTGTGCAAACAAAGCTTGTCCAGGCAATTTGCTTCGGATTTTTGTTATCAAAGGCTTCCAAGAGTTGTGGATTATAGCTTTCAGCGTAGGCGGTGTCGCTTTTACCTAATGAAAATTGAGACAATTCTTTTTTTGAGCGGCCTGATTTAGTTTTTTTCATAAAAATGAAAGTAAAATAAGGTTAATATAAAAGCAATATTTTTCAATGATTTCATATGTTTAGTAAAATTTTCTTGAATTCTGACAAACAAATGTGTTATTCCTTCGTAATGGTTTATCAATGGCTCTACTCAATGGCCGATCAATTTTCGGTCTTGAATGTATTTCGATACATTACTGTTCGCACTTTTATTTCTTTTTTCACCGGTTTTTCATTGTGTATTATATGGGGTCCGCATTTTATCAACAGACTGAAGGAAAGGCATTTCGGACAGTTGATTCGTGAAGATGGACCGCAAACCCATAAGAAGAAGGCGGGTACTCCCACGATGGGCGGCTGGCTCATACTCTTAAGTACTTTGGTGCCGCTTGTCTTATGGATTGATATCAGAAACCCTTTGGTTGTGGGTTCTGTGCTGATCACTTGGGGTTTCGGCCTGATCGGTTATGTTGATGATTATTTAAAAGTTTCTAAGAAAAATACAAAAGGTCTTTCAGGAAAAATAAGACTGCTTGGTGAATTTCTTATCTCAGGTGCGGTCATTTTTGTTCTTATTCACTTCTACAATCTGAATACCGACGTAGGGATGCCATTTATCAAGAGTGTCAGCATCGATATGGACTACTGGTATGTCTTGTTCGGTGCATTGGTCATCGTTGGTACGGCTAATGCTGTTAATTTAACAGATGGACTTGATGGATTGGCAATTGTGCCGGTGATAGTGGCCACTTCGACGTTAGCTTTGTTTTCGTACATTGTCGGTCACGCCACAATTGCTAATTATTTGCAAATTACCCACATTGCAGGCGCCGGTGAATTGGCTCCGTTAGCGGCCGCAATGGTGGCCGGGGGCTTGGGTTTTCTCTGGTTCAATACCTTTCCGGCGCAGGTTTTTATGGGAGACGTCGGAAGCCTTAGCCTCGGTGGTTTTTTGGGCTCTATGGCGGTTTTTACAAAGAATGAGTTTCTGATGTTGGTTCTCGGTGGGGTATTTGTGGCCGAGGCTTTGTCGGTCATTGCGCAAGTCGTGTCATTTAAAATGACCGGCAAACGAGTTTTAAAAATGGCGCCACTCCATCATCACTATGAACTTGAAGGAATGACCGAAACAAAAATTATCGTCAGATTCTGGATCATCTCGATATTGCTGGCCGTGTTGAGCTTAGCAACGTTGAAGTTAAGGTAAATTTATTAAGCGCTAATCATTTAGCGTTAATTTGAAAAGAGGCTCTGGTTATGTGGAAAGAAGTTGCGGAACTGAAAGATAAGAAAATTTTAATCGTAGGTTTAGGAAAAACCGGCGTTGCCCTTTCAAAATTTTTAACCAAATGTGAAGCTCAGGTCACTGTCACTGATCATAAATCAAAGCCTGAACTTTCGGCGCAGCTGGAGCAACTTGATGGTTTTACCAATATTAAGTTTGAGTTAGGATCACATTCGCCTAAAACTTTTCTTTCGCAGGATTTGGTGATTCTTTCTCCGGGCGTAGCTCCGCATTTAAAAATCTTTGAATATGCCCGCCAACAAGGAATAAAAATTACAGGTGAATTCGAATTTATTTCGGCATTTATCAAAGAACCTCTAGTCGGTATCACCGGCACCAACGGAAAAAGCACAGTTGCTCGTTTAGCTGAAGCTATGTTGACCCAGGCCGGAGTTGATTGCTGGGTGGGTGGTTCAACTGAAACTCCGCTGACTAACTATTTACTGGAAGATAAAAAGGCTAAAGTTGTTATCGTTGAAGTGTCGAGCTTTATGCTGGAACACGCGGTTGATTTTAGTCCGGCCAGTATTGTTTTCACAAATTTAGCTGAAAATCATTTAGAGCGTTATCGCTCGATGGAAGAATACGTTAATGCTAAACGTAAAATTTTTAAGAACACCAATCAGGCGACCACTTCTATTTTAAATGCTGATGACAATGCTGTTGTCGAGCTGGCGCGTGATCCCTCCGTGCAGCGCGGGCGAATTTTTTACTTCTCAAGAAAGCCGGCATTAGAACCGCAAATTATGAACATCGGCGGAGCTGTTAATGTCGGCGATGAGTTGCGCGTGCGTACCGGACCTGAAATCGAAACCTTTAATATCAAAGGTATTAAGATGAAGGGTAAGCACTCGATCGAAAACCTGATGGCATCCTTGTTGTTAGCGCGAGAGTACGGCGCAACGCACGAGTCTGTGCAGAAGGTTATTGATACCTGGATCGGGCTTAAGCATCGTCTTGAATACGTTCGTAAAGTGGGTGGCGTTTTGTTTTACAACGATTCTAAAGCCACTAATGTCCATGCCGTTTCGCGGGCGCTTGACTGTTTTGATGAAAATGTCATTTTAATTGCCGGCGGAAAAGACACCAATTTAAACTACGGTCCGCTTCAAAATATGATCAAGCGCAAAGTGAAGACTTTGATTCTGGTCGGTGAAGCCAAAGAGCGCATAAATCGTGATCTCGGAGATTATTCTGAAACTTATCTCATCGGAACTTTTGAAGAGGCGGTTCTGATAGCCTACCAAAAGTCGAGAATCGGCGATGTGGTGCTGATGTCACCGGGTTGTTCAAGTTTTGATATGTTTGACAGTTACGAAGAGAGAGGAGACTATTTTAAAGAGATCGTTAAAAAATTCAAATGAGTTAATCTCAGGGATTGAATGAAAACACGCTTTTTAACTTCAAGTCTTTTTCTCGCGCTGGTGGCTTTATTCGGCATCGGCCTCATGCAGGTTTATAGCTCCAGTTATATTTTCGCCACTGAATCCTATTCGGATGGCCTTTACTTTTTCAAGCGTCAGCTGATATTTACCCTGGTCGCCGGTTTCACTTTAGTTTTTTTCACGCAATTACCGATGAAATTATTAAAGAACTGGTCATGGTTACTTTGGCCGGCTTCTTTTGTTTTGCTTTGTTTTACTTTTATTCCCGGTCTCGGAGTACGCGTGGGCGGAGCCGCTCGCTGGATTCAGTTTCCGATGGGTATACGCTTCGAACCTTCTGAATTGCTGAAGATTGGTTTTAGTTTTCTGTTTGCCACTTTAGTCTGCAGAAAAGAAAATTTGTTTCGTAATATCAAAGCAGGTTGGTTGTTTTTATTTATAGCAGCTCCGCTCGCTGTTTTACTGAAGCAGCCTGACTTCGGAAGCCTTGTTATTATTGTTTTGGTTGCCACGGCACTTTTGTTTACTTTTGGTATGCCGATGAGGTGGCTGGCTGTAGCCGCCGTTGCCGCCGTTCCGGTTTTTTATTTCGCTGTCTGGAACGTCGGATATCGTAAAGCCCGAATTCAAGCTTTTTTAGACCCTTGGTCTGACCCTGCTCAAAAAGGCTTTCAGGTTATTCAGAGTATGTTGTCGGTGCATTCGGGTGGCCTCACGGGAGCTGGGCTCGGCCAGGGCCAAGGTAAATTGTTTTTCCTACCTGAAGCACATACCGATTTTACTATGGCTGTTTACTTCGAAGAGATGGGTTTTATCGGCGCGCTTTTTATTCTGGCACTTTATGGATTCGTCATTTTTAAGGGTTTTCAGGTAGCGATAAAAACCACTGATCTTTTTAAAAAAACGCTAGCTCTAGGGCTTATCACCACGTTTGCCTTTTCAGTTTTTATTAATATGGGTGTGGTCATGGGGTTGGTGCCGACGAAGGGACTGACAATGCCGTTTATGAGCTACGGCGGCAGTTCTCTGATTGTTCTCAGTGTGCTCTTCGGAATTATTTTGAATATTGAAATGTCCGAAGCAAATGAGGCTTGAAAAAAAACAGAAAAGTATAATAATTGCCGGGGGCGGTACAGGCGGTCATATTTATCCGGCCATAGCAATCGGTCGCGCCCTGCAAAAACTTGATCCGGAAGTATCGCTCAGATTCATTGGAACCGCGGAAGGTTTAGAAACCAAAATTATGCAGCGGGAGAATCTTTCGCTCAGTCTTATTCAGAGTGGAAAATTAAATTTTTCCGGTAGTCCGTTTAAAAAAATTAAAACACTTCTGAAAATTCCGGTCGGACTGCTCCAATCCTTGATTTATGTTTTGCGGTACAAGCCGGATTTTGTACTTGGCGTTGGCGGCTATGCTTCGGCGCCGTTTGTTTTGATGGCTGCCCTGTTGGGGAAGAAAACCGCCTTTTGGGAACCCAATGCACATCCCGGCATGGCTAATCGGTTCTTATCAAAAATTGTTTCTCATTCTTACCTTGTCTTCGGTGAAGCTCAGAAATATTTATCTTCAAAAAATAACAAAATTTTCGGGATGCCTTTGCGTGAAGAAATTGAACTGGCTCAGTATGAGGAACGCTCAAAAATATCGGACCGTTTAACTATTCTTTGCTTTGGCGGAAGCCAAGGCTCTTTGTTTCTTAACGAAAAGATCTCCGATTTTATTTTAAATTCTCCACTGAAAGAGAATATCTATCTGATTCACCAGACCGGCTCACTCGATATTGAAAACATGAAAAAGAAGTACAGGCTTGAAGACAATATTTCGAAAAACATTGAAGTTCATGAATTTATATATGATATGCCCACTCAGTACCGCAGAGCTGACGTACAGTTTTGCCGAGGTGGCGCCAGCACCATCGCAGAGGCCGCCGCCTTCGGCATTGTTCCGCTTATTGTTCCATTGCCGGCTGCCGATGACCATCAACTGCGTAATGCAGAAGTTGTCGTGGCTAACAAGGCTGGATTCTTATTTAAGCAGAATGAGTTTAGTGCAATTGAATTTGAAAAAACTGTAGAGCTGATGCTGCAAAATAGAACTCTTCGAAAAGAGATGTCGATTAATCTAAAAAAATTGGCGCCAAAACGGGCTGCAAACGAAATAGCTCATGACATTTTAAAACAAATTTGATCAATATAGAGAAATGAAATCTGGATATAGCGCCCTTGAAAAAGCAAAATTTCATTTCATCGGTATCGGTGGAATCGGCATGTGCGGACTGGCTGAATTACTTCACAATATCGGTGCGCAAGTTACCGGATCTGACGCCGGCGAAAATGCCAATACCGAACGTCTTAAAGACCTCGGAATTGTAGTTTATAAAGGTCACGCTGCTGAAAATATCGGATTGGCCAACGTGGTCGTTTATTCAAGTGCAATCGGCCCCTCAAACCCGGAGATGATTCATGCCAGAGCGCTTGAAATACCCTTAATTCCGCGCGCCGAAGCTCTGGCTGAGATAATGCGCCTAAGGCGGGGAATAGCCGTAGCAGGCACTCACGGTAAAACCACAACCACCAGCCTGATTTCATCAATTTTTATTGAAGCCGGAGAGAGCCCGACGATTGTTGTCGGTGGTCGTTTTGAAAAAATTAAATCGACGGCTCTGCTTGGTAAAGGCGAGTGGTTAATTGCAGAAGCCGATGAAAGCGACGGAAGCTTTAACAAACTTTCACCCGAAATTGCGATTATTACAAATATCGATTCTGATCACATGGATCATTTTAAAACTTTTGAAAATTTAAAGAAGGCGTTCCTTGATTTTGCCTATCGAGTACCTTTTTACGGAATGGTAATTATCTGCGGCGATGATCCGGAGGTCAGAAATCTATTTGCCAACTATTCAAAACGAATTGTTTTCTATGGTTTTGATCCGAAAAACGATTACGTCATTGAAGGTGAAAAGGGTCGCTATGATGTTTTCCGTAGTAACCACCTTCTCAATACAAAAGCCAGGCTGGGCGAGCTTCTTTTACCTCATGCTCCGGGTAAACATAATGCATTAAATGCCACCGCCAGCATGGTGGCCGCGATGGCTGCCGGAATTGATTTCGAAATGTGTGCTCTGGGGTTGCGAAAGTTTGAAGGCGTCGATAGGCGCTTCCATTTCAAAGGCGAAATTGATCAGATCAAAGTCTACGATGACTACGGCCATCACCCAACGGAAGTCAGAGCCACCCTGCAGGCATTTCGTGAAAAATTTGAAAAGAATCGGTTGGTGGTTTATTTTCAACCTCATCGTTATTCAAGAACCGAGCACTGTTGGCAAGATTTCAAAACCTGTTTTTCGCAGGCTGATGTGCTCTTGTTAGGTGATATTTATGCTGCCGGAGAAGCTCCAATTCCTGGCATCACTTCTGAAAAACTACTTTCTGAAATTAGACATGAACAGGGTTCACTTTCGGTGAAAGAAAATGCACAGACTGAAAAAATTCTGCAACAATTAAAACCCGGTGACGTTTTTATTACATTGGGCGCCGGCGACGGCTGGAAATTGGGTCTTGATGTCCTTGAACATCTTAAACAACGTTAGTTTAGCTCAGTACACTTCATGGATGATCGGCGGGCCGGCCGAATTTTTTTGTTTGCCAGTCAATTTCGAACAACTGCGGAATGCTTTGGCTTATTCACGCCAAAATAAATTATCAACAACAGTCATCGGAGGCGGATCAAATATACTGGTATCAGATGAAGGTATTAAAGGGCTAACAATTTGCTTACGCCGACTTACTGGCTGTTCATCTGTAATTAAGGACGATAGACTTTTTATTGATTGTTGTGCCGGCACGCCAAAATCCGAACTTTTAAAAATATTTTTAAAAAATCAGTTGGCCCCGGCATTATTTTTAGCAGGGCTTCCCGGTGACGTGGGCGGAGGTATAGTGATGAATGCGGGAGTTGCCGAAGCCTTTGAGCCGCGCGAATTTATGGATATGGTCGATTCCATCGATGTTATGACTCTTGATGGAAATATCAAAACAATTCAAAAATCTGAATTGCAAATTAAGTATCGGCACACTGATGGCTGGCAACCCAATATAGTCACCAGTGCGAAAATCAGTTGGCCCTATATTCAAGACACTCAAATGTTAAAAAAAGTACGTGATGCCAATAAATTGCGGCTTTCAAAACAGCCGCTAGATAGGCCCAGCTGCGGTTCGGTTTTTAAAAATCCCGAAGGTTATAAAGCCGCCCAATTGATTGATGAATCCGGATTAAAGGGATTCAGAATCGGCGACGCCCAAGTTTCACCCAAGCACGCGAACTTCATCGTTAATTTAAACGAAGCCAGGGCTATCGACACTTGGAATTTAATAATACATGTAAAAAAAACGGTAAAAGAAAAAACGAATGTCGAGCTTCAAACTGAGGTTTTACGCCTCGGCGAATGGAATTAAAAATGAGTAAGATCTTGTCGTTTTTGATTTTCATTTTTTCAATTCTATTTTCTCAGAGTTCAATGGCAATAAAAATATTTACGACCGGCAATCCACGGGATGTGGTCGCAAAAACCAACTCACTTATATGTCTGGCCGGAGGCGGCCAAGACGATCTCTGGTCTGAGGGCTGGAGTGCAATGCTTGAAGCCGCGGGTGGTGGAGACGTGGTTGTGATTCGTGCGGGTGGAGACCGCGGCGGCTATGAGTCGTGGATTTACAATGATGAAGGGTCGCATGGCTTTCCAAGAGTTAATTCAATTACAACAATCTCGTTAGAAAATGCAAAAGATGCAAATCGTTCAGACGTGGAAAAGCTAATTCTCAATGCAGAAATGGTTTTCTTTGCGGGCGGCGATCAATCTAAGTATATCAATTGGTTTCGGGATTCGAAGCTTGCTGCGGCCGTTGACTACGTCATGAATAAAAAGAAAATTCCTATCGGTGGAACCAGCGCCGGAATGGCATTGCTGGCCGGGATAGATTATGCGGCAAATTATTCTTCTCCGTCAGATAGAGATGGCTTGGTCACATCAGCTGATGTTTTAAAAGATCCTACGGGCCATTTTGTTAGCTTAGATCGCTCGGTATTGACACCGCCCTATTTGAATCAAGTGGTCACCGACACCCATTTCAGTCAACGAGATCGGCATGGCCGCTTGTTGGGTTTTATGGCGCGCGCCGTTTACAACAATTATGGAGATATTTTTTGTAATAATGTTAAAGGCATCGGTGCTGATGAAGGAACTGCAGTTTGTTACACGGAATCAGGTGTTGCCCGTGTCTATGGAGCCGGAAAAGTTTTTTTCTTAATTGGAAATGCCCCGATTGAGAAGATCGTTGCCGGTTCTTCTTTAATTTGGAATGCCGAAAAACTTGCGGTTTCAACTTATGTTATTGATGGGTCTCAATTTCTGACGGCACAGTTTGATTTAAATCTGTGGATTGGATCGGGAGGAGCTCATGAATTTTGGTACAATGCTGAACCCTAGTCTCACACAAATCTGTTTAGTGAGTTTACAGCTGTTTAACTAGTGTGCATGGAAAGCTACTCGACGAATCCTGAAAATAACCAATGAATTTAGCTACTTAATTGTTTTGAAACAGAGTTCGAGTTCGAATTTGCAACAGTACCAAAAAAATACAATCAATATAGGCAAGCAATTTCAAATACTTACTGGAGTGTATCGCGGTATGACCCTTGTACTATACAAGGGTTAACAGTATGGACTACAAAAAAAGTTTTTACACTTTATTAGGTTCGGTTTCACTTTACGGATTTTATCTATTCGTTGAAACCAATAAAAACGCGGCACTTCTTGTTGCCGAAAATCAAAAAGCCTTGGCGGTCCGAATTGCAGTTGTTTCCGAACAGGTTATTCCGGCAGAAAATAAAATTGAGTCAGAACCTTTGCAGTCGATCGTAGTTGGAAAGCAAGCTGCAAAAAGAGCTAAAGAACTTAAATTAGCCAAACTTAAATTAGCCAAACTGAAATCAGGCAAACAAAAATCAGAAGAAATGTATTACAAAAACAAAAAACACTTCGACGACGCGTCTTTTGAAGAAATGGGGTACGCGATCGAAAAGGAATTCAAAAAAATCTACGACTCGGACTCCCTTTAAACTGGCCCCCTAAATTGTTGAACAAAATTATTGATGTGCCCATTTTTCCGGGCGCAGAACTTGTACTTCCTTCTATTCATGAAAATACAATGCCCGACATGCAAAGCCCATTTCCGTCGTTCGGATTTTACATTACGTCCAGTTGTAAAATTCGGATCTTTTTATCGGCAATCAGATCGAAAACTGGTTCAGCGCTACTTTTGTAAGCTCTGCAAGTTTCATTTTTCAGTAGCAACGCTGTTTATTTGTTACCGCCAGAAGAAGCG
>JAYVIY010000226.1:0-3952 GCA_043769795.1 Pseudobdellovibrio sp.
CATTTAGCAATGATTATTTTAGGAAATTTTCTGCGTCAAGCTTCTTTAGGCGCCGCTCCTTAAACTTTGCCTCTTCCAGATAAATTGGATCGATGTCGGAAACAGGTTCCCATTTCTTGCAGCCGAGTATAGATTCAGTACACGGTTTAAAGCTAAAAACTTTTTCAAGCCTTAGTGCTTTCCGTCGTTTTTTGGGTCCTAGACCCTAAGAGTTAATTTTTTGTCGAGAACCTTTGAACAATGCGCGTTTTTTTATGTAAACTAAGCTCAATATGCAAACTTTCTTCAATCGGATTTGGCATCAAGAGTTTCGGCTTTTTCACTCTCACGAAATCGGAAAGCTGAAATGGCACGTATTCTACTGGCCGGGCTTTGCAATCTTCGCACTCATTATCTCAACTTATTTTTTCTGTTTATGGGTCGTGATGACGCTGGGTTGGAAGCAGAAAATTCATTTAGTCGAAAAGCCAGGTTTCTTGCTACGTGGATTTGTCACACTTTGGAACAGTTTGCCGAATCAGCTTAAACGGTGGTTGTCGCTTCAGAATAAACGTCTCTATGAAATGCCATTTACGACTTTTTACATTCGGCCTTATCTCTTTCGGAACTATGAACTCCACGAGACTTATCTGGAAAAATTTCGACCCTATAAGAATAGAGAAACTTACACTTGCTTTCAGGATTTTTTCGCTCGGGAGCTGGCTGAGAAAAAAACCAGCTTACCGGAGACGATCAGCCCATGCGAAGGCTTGATTGTTGATAAGCATAACTTTCATCAAAAAAGCAGCTCCACCGTGAAGGGCTGCAAAATGGAATCCCGATCCATTTTTGGTTCGTTAGCCAATGAAATTCCAAATTCCTACAGTTTTCTGAATATTTTCTTAAGCAATCGCCACTATCACCATGTGCATTCTCCGGTAACAGGAGTGGTGCGCGATATTGAACGCATCAAAGGAAATTTAATTGTCTTACGCCCTTGGTTTTACAAAAAATTCCCGACAAAGCCAGCTATAGTCAATGAGCGCGTCATCATCAAAATTGAAGACAATAACAAAAAGAGTTGGTTTCTTTGTTTGGTCGGAGGCCCGGTCGTCAACAGCATTTTGCTAAGCCAGCCTTTGCAATTAGGAGCCCTCGTCGAAGCAGGTCAAAAGCTTGCCACGTTTGAATTGGGTTCAACATGTTGCCTGGCACTACCTCATGAGTCCGAACTTACGATCGGCCAGGAGATAAAGCTTTTTCAGCAATTATAGGGCTATGAAAAATTAAAATGACATTGATGAATGAGTTTAGCTTCGTCGAACTTTTGTACAAAGAACAATTTTGGCGTTATACTAAATATAAAAAAATCTCATTTTCAATTGGCGCAAGAATGCTAGATTATTCAATTATGTTAAAATACTTACTATTGACCGCTTCTTTTTTTATTTCAGCGCCTGCGTTTTCGCAGCTTACGATTTGTCACCAGTTCAACAAAATCAACCCAACACAAGAACCTGCAAATGGCCCAAGCTGTCGAGTCGTCAATGACACTTTCTATTTTGAAGGCGCCGTAACTGAAGATCTCTTCTATGAGCTTCGTGATTATCATCCAGACATTAAACATCTTGAACTCAATTCCTACGGCGGACTGGTCGAAGCCGCTTATAAGATCGCGGCGCTGGTTCGTGAAAGGCAAATAACCACAAATGTAAGAAAAGATGCAAAATGCGCCAGTGCTTGCACACTGATCTATCAAGCTGGTATCAAAAGAACCGCTCACCCAAGCGTCAGATTTCTGTATCACGGAGCAAGGCTTTCAAACTTATGGGTTTCAGATTGGGTCCATGATCGTTTAAACGTCGGACGAGAAAAAAGTTTAAAACTTCTGGCTGATCAATTTGACGAAGTAGCATTCGAAACCAAGAAGTTTTTTGGCCTTATGTTGTCTTATGGGATGGATGCCCGCTTTATCGATTATTATAAGAATTTACCTGAAGCGAAAGATTGGTTTGCTGATGGAAACTTCACCCGCACTGAAAATTTGATCATCTCCAGTCCAAAGCTTATTGAATACAACATCGTTCAGGGTTTTGATTTTAGGAATCGGTTTGCGGAGTAGCTCTAAGACTAAAAGTCTTAACGAGCGGCACTCAACTTGAAAAGACTGAAATAAGTTGCTGACTGCTGCTAAAAGTTATCGATACTATTTAGGTATGAAAACATTATTTCTCGTTTTAACACTGGTATTTTCTACGAGCGCCGCAGTGGCGAAAACCCCTAACGAAAAAAAAATCCGTTACCCGACGAATGCGATAATTCAATCCGTTATAGATCACGAACGCTTGCAACCCTACTTGCATCCCGAAATTGCGAATCGTGTTCCGTTAGTTTTAAGTGATCGTTTGATAGGTCGAAACTTAGTGCTTACGAAGTTCAATCAGAACGTCAGAATAGTTCCTGATAGAAATGTTACTGGCGCCTATCTTAGATTCACCAAGTTCGACTGTAAATTCGGTACCTATTGTAATATTGCATTCGAATATCCCGTTGAGGGCGTCATTGGTACGACGGGGGTTGCTATAAACCCCGATGGATCACATAGACTAGAGAAAACAGATATCCATGAACAATAAAAAATAAAGGTTTCAGGTTACGCGAAGTGCACAGTTAAAACACGAATGCTCAAAAAAAATTAGCATTTTGATTGTCATTTTCTTTTTAAACTTAAAGCATCAGACACAATTTGAAAATGATCAAAAGCTAGTGGCGGCAGCTGAGTCACATCAAAAAAAGCCCAGTCACTTGCATCATCGCAAGCTTTGATTTCCGCATTTTCACCCTCGATGCAAATCATAAATGCGATTGAAATCACGCGACAAGGTTCTTGCGAATTGTTCCCTCGGGGATCTCGATTTTTCTCAGAATAGACCCCGACCAGTTTAAAATCTTCGATCGGTCTTACGAGGCTAACCTCTTCTGCCAATTCTCGGGCGGCACAGGCCTTTACGTTCAAATCCTGTGGGTCAAAAAAGCCACCGGGCAAGGCCCAATCGCCCTTGAATGGCTCATTTTTGCGCTTAATTAATAAAATTCGCTCGCTGGCATGAATCTGGTGAAAAACAACGATATCTGAAGTCACATAGGTGGATGGAAATTTTTTTTGAGCCATACGTTAATCTAGGGCGTTCCGAGTGCCCAGAAAGAACCTGGAATAACGGCGTTCGTTTTCGGGTTTTTTAAATACTGCAGTTCCTCTGACCATACATTTTCACCGAACGCGAAACCAAATTTCAAATTGCAGCTTATTATTTTTTCGTCTTCTGGCAATTTCAGTTGAGTTTTTTTCAATTCTGCTTCCGGATAATTGGGTCTTTCTAACAGATTACAACCTCCGGCAATTGAAGTTCGATAGTCGTCTTCTGAACTCACGCTCGTTCCAAATTCTTTTGTATATTCTTTTCTGGGTGTTTTCTTTATTTTCTCAATTTCTCTAGCTATTTCGTCGAAATGGGTTGAGAAATAGCTTTTAACCGTGCAAGGTTTTTTACATGCCGCCGAATTGCTATTTTTAATGTTTACTTTTTCAGATGAGTTGCTCATTAGGTCTTTTAAGACGATAGAATCGAGCTTTTCATTTTCTACGGCCCACACTTGAGCTACCAATACTGAAATTAGAACTAGAATCTTCATCACTCAACCTGCCTATCCTTTTTTTTATATTATTCCGAATATTTGGTGCAATGTAAAGAAACCTAAGGGTTGACGAATCACCAAGCTAGTCTCTACGGATTCTCTTAAAGTAATAAATTCAACAATCTCGTAGCAAAAGTTAGGTTTTATCGAAAACCCAGCTAATAAAGTCTATTGGCGCGAATATCTAATTTTTGATTGATCCATATTTAGTTTAAACTGGTCCCTTCAGTTGTTGATAGTTTAGAAAGTCAGTTTTTTTGAACTGGCGCCTCTTGAT